>CADBRC010000359.1 GCA_902796985.1 uncultured Spirochaetaceae bacterium | reverse complement strand
TCCTGCCATGACTCAGGGCATGGGCTGTAGCTTTTCAGCGGTTCCTGAGCAGGACCAGGACGGATTCCAGTTCCTGCACGTTGTGGGCGCGGGCGAGTTCTTCCCTGTTCTTGTCGTAGAAGATGACTGTCGGAGTTACAAACACACCTGCCTCGGATGCACGGTCGAAGCCCTTGTCGCTGTCCACGCCCGTCTCCGTACCCTCCAGGTGCGACAGGCCCAGAAAGTCGCGGACGGCGGCGCATTTCCTGCAGCTTTTCATCGTGAACATCTCGTAGCTTATGCCCTGCGGCAGACCTTCGTCCCATGTTCCTGAGTCCGCTCCGTCGAGGGGGGCTATGCAGCTGAACGGTTCTCCCTCGCCGTTGCCCTCAGTAAGGACTTCCCGGATGGCACGTGCAATTTCACCTGCTTCGTTCGCAAGCGAGCCGTATGAATAGGGCAGGTCTTTACCTGCGACGACAGCTTTTGCTTCCTTGAGCCTGTCCGGGCAGACGGAATCCAGTCCAATCCTCATGCATGGCAGGTCTTTTTCCTTGGAGCGGTAGAGGAGGGCGAAAGCCAGGCCCTGAAGTCCCTGCTTGACCTCGCGGAATGACAGGCCGTCCTCGCGCACGAAGGGGGCGAGCAGGCTGTCGAATGAGTCCAGCTTCTCCAGGCCGGAGAAGGCAATCTGGTTCAGTATGGAAGAGAAATGACGGGCGGGGTGTGCTATCCTCCTGCCTCCGGGCCCTGCAAGCCCGTTCCGTATAAGATCCTCAAGCCCGTTTTCCTGCCCGCCGGACACGGAGCCGCTCTGGGGCGACATCATTCCTTCCCAGCCGGGGAAGACTTCCTGCGCTGCGCTCAATTTCCGCCTCCCACGCTCTTGACTTCCTGGATGAATTCGTCCAGATTGTTGAAGTGCTTGTAGACGCTCGCGAAACGGATGTATGCCACCTTGTCCACGTCGTTCAGCCGGGCCAGCACTATCTCACCCAGGTCGGACGTGGAGATTTCCCTTGTCGTCTTGCCCCGGCTGTAGGCTTCGTCCTCTATTTCGGTGACAATCTGGTCTATGAGGGAAGTAGACACAGGCCGTTTTTCAAGCGCCCGGTCGATTCCCTTGGCAAGTTTGTCCCGGTCAAAGGGCTGCCGTCTGCCGTCGCGCTTTATAACCATGAAGGGCTTTTCTTCTATTCTTTCGTAGCTGGTGAAGCGGTAGCCGCAGGAAAGGCATTCCCGCCTCCTCCTGATGCTCTCTCCGTTCGCCATCGTTCTGGATTCTATTACCTTGTCATCAAGGCTTCCGCATGAAGGACACCGCATAGTATCTTATACTACCCCGATTCCCGCTTGCGTTGCAAGGGGATTACCCCGCCAGCTCCTGAATCCCGGCGGTCAGGACTGCCAGTCCCCGCAGGGAGACAAAGACGGCAGCGGTTCCGCCGGCTACCAGCAGGTAGACGAGCATCTTAAGGAGGTAGCCGGGCCTTTTTTTGCTGACAGCCATGATGAGGCTTGCAACGATGCCGATGGCAGAGAAAGAGACGAGCATGACTGCCGTCAGCGAGGAACAGAAAAGGATGATGCGGAGGCTTGAGTCCTGGAAGGACTGGAAGTTGCCCGAGAAATAGAGCAGGAGCATGACGGTCAGAAAGAGGAAAAGGAAGACCGTGGACCGCTTTATGAGGCTGTAGAGGAAGCTTTGGGCTTCGCCCCGCTTTTTTTTGCCTGGCTTTGCCATGCCTCGATTGTACAAGCTTTCAAAAAAGTATACAATACGGACCATGAAGCGGGTGCTTGGAAGTCTTGTCATCATACTTTTGGCTGCTGCGGCAGTATTCCTTATCGGCTGGGTGCAGTTCGGCATAAAGCCCGGCGAGTGCGGGGTCATGGTCTCCAAGACCAGCGGGACACTGGAACAGCCCCTTCTGCCGGGCACGTTCGTCTGGCGCTGGGAGAAGATTCTTCCGACCAACGTCAGCATCCACAAGTTCAAGATGGAACCCCACAAGAGCGTTCAGAGCTACTCAGGCTCCCTTCCCGGTGCGGACTTGTATTCCAAGATGCTCGGTTCCGTCCCGGATTTTTCCTATGAGATGGAAATCATTGTCCAGCTTTCGCCCAAGGCAGAGGCACTGGTCACCCTTGTGGAAAAAAACGAGATTGCAAGTCAGGAAGATCTGAATGCCTACCTTGACAACAAGGCGAAGGTCATTTCCGGCCTGGTTGCGGACAGGCTTTTGCCATCCCTTCTTCCTTCTCCGGACTCTTCTTCCCGGATGAGCTATCTTTCTACCAAGGCCCTGGACAAATCCGCCCTGGACAGCCTTGCGGCCCAGAGTGCGGAAGATTTGACCGCGGTCACGTTGAATTCCGTGGAGATAAGCAAAGCCCGCCTCCCTGACATGACAAGCTACGGGGAAATCGTAGAGCTGTACGGCAATTACAAGGAGGAGCTGGACAAGAGCATGAAGGAGAAGGCCGCCCTCTACGCCGACCAGATGAACGAAGAGGAGCGGTCGGTCAAACTGCTTGAAAAATACGCTGAGCTCCTGAAGAAATACCCTCAGCTTAAGGATTTGGGCACGATAAACGAGGTGTCCAAGGCCCTGAAAGGACTGCCTGCCGCCGAGCTTGAAGCTGCTGCAGCGAAAGCTCAGGCGGAAAGCCAGCCTGCGGCAGAAGCGGCTGCCGTGAACGCTGTTGAAACAGTCGCCGCTGATACGGCTTCGGAATAGGGGAGGGCTTCGGCATCATGGACGGAAAAAGGATTTACTGCATACGGGGTGCGGCATGTGCGGAAAACAACAAGGATTCCATCAGGGCCGCCGTCAGGGCGCTCTTTGACGGGATTTGCGACGGCAATGCCTTTGCAGAGGCAGACATCGTTTCCGTCCAGTTTACGATGACGCGGGATTTGGACGTGCTCAATGCCGCCACTGCCCTGCGGACCTGCGGGACCCGGCTGGATGTGTCCGCCGTGCCGCTTTTCTGTGCGCAGGAGCCGGAGATTGCCGGCATGATGCCGCGCGTCATCCGCATAATGGTCACGGCCTACCTGCCGGAGGGCAGTACGCTGAGGAACGTCTACGTGAACGGGGCCGAGGTCCTGCGTCCCGACCTCGCCGGGGGACGCCCCAAACAGGCGGAGGCGCGATGAACATCTGGACGGTTGCGCGGGAATATGCAGGGATAGCCGAGGCGGGCGGAGTCAAGAACGTCACCTGCTCGCTCAGCGAGAGTCTTGCGAAGTCCGGCGAGAAGGTCACCCTCTTCATCCCCCTCTACGGCTGCACGGACCTGTCGACGGTTGAAGATTTCTGCTGCTGCTGGCACAAGCCGGTCAGAATCTGGGTTTGCGGCCGCGAGATGACCGTGACCTTCAGTCACGGCAGGCGGAACGGGGTCGACATCGTCTTTATCGGCAACAGGGCCTTCAGCGAAAAGAAGGCTGTCTACACCTATACTGAGGAAGAGGAACGGCAGAATCCCGCCCACCGAAAGGGGCAGGGGCACGAGGACGCACAGTTCCTGAATACCCTCTTCCAGAAAGCGGTTGTCGCTTACGGGGGGACCTGTACGAAGGAGGAGAACCCTTCGATAATACATTGCCACGATGCGACTGCTGCCATGCTCTGCGTGTTCGTCCTGTTTGCGCGGAAAGAGAACAAGACCCTTGCATCCGTATACCGGCATACCCGCTTCGTCGTGACAATTCACAACGCGGGGGCGGGTTATCATCACGAGTACAGTTCGCTTGATGCGGCGGCCTATTTTACCGGGCTTGACAGGGACTTCCTTGCGCGGGGGCTGAACGGCCAGTGCGTGGAGCCGTTCCTGCTTGCCGGAGGCTTTTCCTGCATAACGACGGTATCTCCCCAGTACGCAGAAGAGATAACGGACGGCTTGACCGACACCGGGGGCCTGTCACCCCTCTTTGCCCGAGACCACGTGAGCGTCACCGGCATAACGAACGGAATCGACTGCGCCCGCTACAAGCCTTCCGACACGTCAGTGTCCCTGCTGCCGGCCGCCTTTGACATTGCGTCCGGCGACTTTGACGGCAAGTACGAGTGCAGGAAGCAGTTCCTCTCGGTATTTGCGGATCAGAAAAAGTCCTTTCCCGATAAGGATGCGTCCGTCAGGCGTTACGGCTTTCTTTCCGGCGGGGGGGAGGGCACTGTTTACGTCGCCTACCACGGCAGGGTCGTGCGCCAGAAGGGGATTTCCGTCCTCTCCGCCGTCGCCAGGAGGATTCTGGATGCGGGGATGGACGCGCAGTTCATCTTCCTGGGGCAGGGGGA
>CADBRC010000358.1 GCA_902796985.1 uncultured Spirochaetaceae bacterium | reverse complement strand
GAAGAGCTCTATGAAGAAGTTCATGATTCTTGCGAAGAACGAGGGGTTCCTGAGCTTTTCCAGCCGCTCGTAGCCTGCCATAAGCTCATCCTCGCTGAAGTCCTTGCGCTGATTGTTCTCTTCCAGTTCCAGTTCCAGCTGCCTGCGCTTGTCCACGCCCTTGTCCAGAATGACGGCGTTTATTGTCTCCCAGCCTATTCCCTTGGCGGCTTCCAGCCTGCGCTGCCCGGCCACAAGCTCCATGTCGGCATTGAGGGTAATCGGGTTCAGAAGCCCGTAAGCCTTCAGGCTGTCCTTCAGGGCATCAATGTCGCCCAGGTCCTGCCTGACCCGTTTCTTTACTTTTATGTCGCTTATCTTGACAAGCATTACTCTTTACTGCCTCCGCTAGTCCAGCAGGTTATTCCCGAAGTCCTCGCCGTCCTCTTCCAGAAGCCCGTTGGTAAAGTCCTCGTTGTCCGGGGTCTCCTCAGTCTCATCGGGAAGCTGCTGGCTGCCGCTGCTCCGCTTTTTGGTGAAACGCTCCCAGAAGCTCGTGTAGCCGGCTTTTTCTTCTTCCTCTTCTTCTTCCTTGACGACAGGTTTCCTGCTCTTGAGGAATTTCAGGTCCGGCATCGCGAGGGGTGAGTCTTTTCCGTTGTCTTCAAACTGGTAGCCGAATCCAGACTGGTACCTCTCCCGTCTGAGCCTCTGAATGCCGAGCGTCTTGCTCGCATTGTAGCTGTGGCGGGTACATTCCCTGTCAGGCTCGGTTCCCTTCAGGAAGTAGGCCGTTATCTTGTGGTTCCCGCATGCCTCGGTCAGGAGGTCGCCGCTTACGGAGCAGACTTCCAGCTTGACTATGCCCTCCGGTATCGTGTCGGTGAAGGGCTTGTAGCCTTTGCCCTTGTTGGCCTCGTGCATGAAGTCACCCCATGCGACTCCTGCCAGCGTGGATCCGGTGAGGGACAGGCCGAGCGACTGCCCCGGCTTGTCGAATCCGAACCAGAATGCCGCCGTGTAGTAGGGAGTGAATCCGACCGTCCATGCGTCGGCCCAGTTCTGGGTTGTTCCCGTCTTTCCGGCTGCCGGCATGGTGAAGTCATCTCCGTTCATGTTCTTGAACTTGAACTTGCTGCCCTGACCCTTCCGCTTGCCTATTGTCCATGCGGTTGCGTCGAAGTTGGATCCGTAGTTGAGCGTTCCCGACTCCACCGTCTTTTTGAGCAGCTCCTGCATGATGAAGGCGGTCTCCTTGGAGATGACCTGTATGTCCTCGCCCTTCTTCTTCTGCTTTGCCCGCAGCTCCTTTTCAGGATCCATGATGATGTTTCCGTTCCTGTCCTGGACATTGCGGATGGCGATGGGCGTGACCTCCTTGCCGTTGTTTGCGAAGGTTGCGAATGCCTTTGCCATCTCGACGGGGCTGACCGAACAGACTCCGAGTCCGAGCGGGTAGAGGGGCAGGAAGCTCCGCGACTCCAGCTCGTTCTGGTTTATGCCGAGCAGGGCAGACGCGCGGTTTATTGCAGCATCGAAGCCGATGGTGTCCAGCACCTTGATTGACGGGACGTTCATTGAATGGGCGAGCGCGTACCAGAGCTGCACGTCCCCTTCCCAGACACCCTTGAAGTCCTGCGGGATGTAGGGGGTCCCGTCCGCGTTGTGGAAGACGACCGGGGTGTCGCTTATGACGCTTGTCATCGTGAACTGCCGGCTGTCTATGGCGGCGGAGTAGTAGAGGGGCTTGAATGTGGATCCGGGCTGCAGGCGGGACTGGACGGCCCTGATGAACTGGTTGGACTGGTCGTACTTGGAGCCGCCGACTATCGCGTCGATGTATCCCGTCGAATTCTCCAGAGCAACCATCGTTCCCTCTATCGTCGTCTTCTCCGTGTTCTGCTGGATCATCGCGTTGCCCCTGTTGACCATCTGGGTCTTGAGGGTTTCCGCTCCGGATACGATCGAGAAGATGTCTATAATCGGGTTGATGTTCTCCCGGTACTCCTTCATCGCAAGAATCTCGTTCCTCTGGTTGCCCACACGCAGTCTGGGCAAATTGAACAGGAGGCTGAGCAGGCTTGTCATGGGGATGTAGGTGTTGAAGTCGCTCTTCTTGCGGTTCGCCATCGTCCGCTTGTAGGCGGAGTTTGCGTAGGCGATGTAGTCCTGCATTATCTCTTCGGCGGCATGCTGATGGCTCAGGTTCAGCGTCGTGTTGACGGTGAAGCCTCCGGTGTAGATGTCGTCGTCTCCGTAGAACATGTCGCCCAGGGTCCGCCTGACGTACTCGGAGAACCAGGGGGCTTTGTCGTCCCTCATCGTGTAGGCGGAGCTGCTGGTCCGCGTGTAGTCGAACGAAGCCCAGTAGTCGTCGTAACTCTCGTTGGCCTCCTGCTCCGAGAGGTATCCTTCCTGCACCATTGCATCAAGCACGTACTTCTGCCGCTCCATTGCGACGTTCGGATGCTCGAATGGATTAAAGCGGGCAGGGTTGGACAGCTGGATGACAAGGAGGGCGGCCTCTGCCGGAGTGATGTCCGCCGTTCCGTGGCCGAAGTAGTACTTGCTTGCTGCGTTGACGCCGTAGGTTCCGCCGCCAAAGTAAATCTTGTTCAGGTACAGCTCAAGGATTTCGTCCTTTG
>CADBRC010000357.1 GCA_902796985.1 uncultured Spirochaetaceae bacterium | reverse complement strand
GAGAGGACCGGCCTTCCGCACAGGCTTGTCATAGCGGGAAGCGAGGGCTCGGAGGCGCAGAACGTCAGGAATGCAGCCCTGTCCTCTAAGTACGCGAGCGACATCTTCATTACGGGCTACTTTCCTCACGAGAACTTCGGTGACCTCTACCGCAACGCGGATGCATGCATTTTTCCCTCTGTCAATGAGGGGGTAGGGCTGCCGGTCATGGAGTCCATGGCATCCGGCCTGCCTGTCGCCTGTTCCTCGGGCGGCGCACTCAGGGAGATTGCGGGTGACGGGGCGATTTACTTTGATTCAGACAATATCGAGGAGATGACAGCCTGTATTGAAAGAATTGTCAGGGACGGGAATTTACGTGAATCTCTGGTGAAAATAGGGCTTGAGAAAGCTGGGGAATATTCGTGGAAAAAGACAGCCGGACGGATACTTGAAATAGTCAAGTCCGTCTGCGGCTGATTTTAATTACCGTGCCCTTTTAGGCGGTTTTCTGGTCTATAAGAAGCATCTCCGGACTGGGGATGTCGTTGTTCACAACAATTTCCTTGGTGATTTCCAGCTTCTTTTTTCCCTTTATGCTCGGAATCTCGAACATCAGGTCAAGCAGGACTTTTTCCACTATGGCGCGGAGTCCGCGGGCCCCTGTTTTGCTCTTTATCGCGATGTCGGCAATCTCGCTGATTGCTTCGTCATTAAACGAAAGATCTACGTCGTCAATCGCGAAGCTTGCTTCGAACTGCTTGGTTATCGCGTTTTTGGGCTCTCTCAGGATCCGGATAAGGTCTTCCCTGTCGAGCTCCTTGAGGGCGCAGGTTATGGGGAGGCGGCCGATGAGCTCGGGAATAATCCCAAAGCGCACCAAGTCATCGGAGGTGACCTGGTTCAGAAGCTCCATGCGCTCTTCTTCGGTACGATGGGTTCCCTCCGCTCCAAATCCGATTGACGAGGACGAGAGCCTCTGTTCGATTATCTTGTCCAATCCGACGAAAGCACCTCCGCAGATGAAGAGGATATTCGTTGTGTCAATGTCTATCATCTCCTGGTTGGGGTGCTTGCGGCCTCCCTGCGGCGGGACGGATGCGTGAGTTCCCTCAAGAATCTTGAGCAGGGCCTGCTGCACGCCTTCACCGGAAACATCGCGGGTAATCGAAGTGTTCTCGCTTTTGCGGCTTATCTTGTCAATCTCATCGATGAAGATAATTCCGCGCTCCGCTGCGCTCACATCACCGTCGGCTGCATTTATCAGCTTGAGCAGAACGTTTTCAACATCCTCACCAACGTATCCCGCTTCGGTTAGGGTTGTCGCGTCCGCAATCGCGAAAGGAACCTTGAGCTTCTGCGCGAGGGTTTTTGCGAGCAGGGTCTTGCCGCTTCCCGTTGGCCCGAGAAGGAGGACGTTTGACTTTTCAATCTTTACGTCGGAGGACAGCTGCTTGTCGCGGGGCATGGACAGCTGCTTGTAGTGGTTGTATACGGCGACGGAGAGAACCTTCTTTGCCTTCTCCTGGCCGATTACGTACTGATCCAGGTACTCCTTAAATTCCTTTGGCGTGGGAACGTCGTCCATGCTTATCGGTGCAATGGAATGTCTCTCATCGTTCAGAAGTGACTGGCATGCCGAGACGCAGTTCTCGCAGATGTACACATCGGAATTCGGGGCCTTGACTATACGCCGGTTTCCGTCTGCAGCCCGCCCGCAAAACGCGCAGAACTGCTGGTCGCTTCTTCCAAACCCTCTCATTTTGCCTCCTCCTTCGCGCTTTTCATAATATGGTCAACGATGCCGTATTCCAGAGCCTCTTCGGCGGGCATGTAGAAGTCCCTCTCCATATCCCGTGCGACTTCTTCCTCGCTCTTGCCGGTTTTGCTCGCAAAGTACTTTATGGAAAGTTTCTTCAGGCGGATAATCTCTTTTGCCTGAATTGCGATGTCGCTCTCCTGTCCCTGTGCCCCGCCCCACGGCTGGTGAATCATCACGCGGCTGGAGGGGAGGGCATAGCGTTTGCCAACGGTACCTCCTGCAAGCAGAATTGCACCCATGCTCGCAGCCTGGCCCATGCAGATGGTCTGGATGTCACACTTGACGTACTGCATCGTGTCATAAATCGCGAGTCCTGCAGTGACAGACCCGCCCGGGCTGTTGATGTACATATTTATGTCTTTGTTCGGGTTCTCGCTTTCAAGGTAGAGAATCTGAGCTACTACCAAATCCGCCGTCTCGTCCCGAATCTCCCCGTCAACGAAAATAATGCGGTCCTTCAAGAGACGGGAATACAAATCGTATGATCTCTCTCCGTTTCCGCTCCGTTCGATTACATACGGAACAAAACCGCCACCCATATATTCATTCATCTAAGACTCCTGCAGACAATAACCTGCTGGCTATAATGTAAACAAAAAAACGGAATGTGGCAAGTGTCGCCTACATTCCGTTCCCTGCGTCGTACGGAGGAATCAGGCTTCCGCCTCATCCTTGAACAACTCGGAGAATGACTTCTTGTCACCCTTCTCAAGCTTGATTTCTTTGTAGAGGGTTTCGAAGAGCTTGTTCTCCTTCACCTCGTCAACAAGATACTCCTTTGCCTTGAGGTCCTTGTAGTGTTCCTTTACCTCATCAACGCTTATGTCGTTCTGCTCGGCAATCTTCTTGTACTCTTCCTCGATTTCATCGGGGGTGACGCTTATATTCCTGTCGCGCAGAAGCTGGTCTACGATGATGCGGCTCTTGAGGGCCTTTCCGGTGTCACCGACCCACTGAAGGAGCATAGCCTCTTTAGTCTGACCGCTCGCGGTAACCATCTTCTCAAGCTCCTCGGGGGTCGTCTTGAACTGCTGGGCCATCATTCTCCAGCGACCGTCGTTCTCTGCCTGAACCATCGACTTGGGAAGGTCGATGGGATTTTTCTCAACCAACTGCTCAAGAAGGCCCTGCTTCTTTATCTCATCCAGCTTCCTCTCCAAGGCGAGGTTCATGCTGCGGCTGATATCCTTCTTCATGTCATCGAGAGTCTTGTACTTCTCATTTACGTCCTGCGCGAGGTCATCGTCCAGGGCGGGCAGGTTCCGGATTTTGAGCTGCTTTATCGTCACGCTGATTTTCTTAGTCTTGCCCGCGAGGTCGGCATCCTTGTCGTCCTTCGCATAGGTCTTCGTGATGACTTTGCTCTCGCCTTTCTTCATGCCGAGGATGTCATCGTCAATCTTGAAGATGTTCTCGCCGGAGCCCTCGGTGAAGACAAAGTCCTCACGCTCGCTGCCTGCGATGACCGCACCGTCATCTCCGAGCTCCTTGTAGTCAATCGTTACAATGTCGTCCTTCTCGAGCGGGTCATCGTCTTTCTTGTCAAGAACAGTTGCATTGCGCTCCTGTATGGACTTGAGCTCCTTGTCCATGTCCTCCTGCGTGATTTCAGCCTGGGGAACCTTTATCTTTATACCGTCCAGCTTCTTTATCTCGACTGAGGGGAAAATATCATAAACGAGCGTGAACGTAAGGTCCTTTGTCGTGTCCAGGACGGGCATGTCATCATTCTCGAAGGTGGGCTGGGAGTAGGGGAGCGGGCGGAAGTCCTTCATATCTTCTGCGCTGATAATCTCATTGAGGGCCTTGTCAATCAGTTCACCCGTGATTTCTGCCTTGAGACCTTCGCCATATTTGCGCTCAAGGACGGCAACCGGGACATGTCCCTTGCGGAAGCCCGGAATCTGTATGTTCTTGGAATACTTCGCCATGGAATCCTTGTAGCCGGAGGCGACATCCTCCTGTGCTATCGTGGCGGTGAGCCTGACAGCTGAATTCTCAATCTTCGTGACTTCCTTGCTAATCTTCACTTGGAATCCCCTTGCTAACATAAAAATTTAAAAAAAAAGCGATTTGGGTTTCCTCCAAATCGCTTTCAAGTTAGAGCGGGAAACGGGAATCGGACCCGCGACATCAACCTTGGCAAGGTTGCGCTCTACCACTGAGCCATTCCCGCAAAATACTTGTACGTCCTTTTTGGAAGGTGGAACAAACCTTTTGTAGAGCGGGAAACGGGAATCGGACCCGCGACATCAACCTTGGCAAGGTTGCGCTCTACCACTGAGCCATTCCCGCAAATCTCACATCCGCATGAGCCGTAGCT
>CADBRC010000356.1 GCA_902796985.1 uncultured Spirochaetaceae bacterium | reverse complement strand
CTGACGCGATTACGTTGCCGTAATAGTCCTTTATCTCGTAAGTCGCGGTCATAACCCAGCTCGGGTCTACCGATGCCAGGCCGAAAGTTCCCTCGAAGTTGTTGGGATCCACGCTTGCAGCACTATATGTGTTTATATCGCCGTCCCAGATGGTAAAGTTCGACGCCGTGACGGAGATGGCAGGGGAGGAGTCTCCCGCGACCCGGTCGTACATACTGAAATTCTCGACGGTTTCAAGGTGGACGGTTGTCACGCCTGCTGTATTGCTCGCGAGCTTGACGCAGTCGGGGAAGTTCAAGGCAGGGTTTATCGTGAGTGCCACGCTGTCCACATCCCCCACCGTTATGGTCTGGAGCGGAATCTCGTAGATCTTGTCGCCCTTCACGGCCAGGCCCCCGATCCGTATGCTGTTGCCTTCGTAGGCGACGGGAATCGTGTATTCCGTGAGGTCTCCCAGGCAGGAGGATGTCCAGCCAAACATGGGGTCGTTCGGATCCTCGTTGACCATCCAGCACCATGCGTCCACTCCGGCGGGCGGGGTGAGGGAAATCACAAAGAAGCTCGACAGCGTCACTTCCAGGCTGTCGCTGTCGCCGGAGACGGTCTTGCTGGTCCGCCCCGTAAGGGCCAGCGTGTTCGTGTCATCGTACACGTCCATCCTGATGGACACCTCGGAGTCTGTGGGCACCGGGGGAATCTCGAAGTCGAAGCTCCCGTTCGCGTCAGCGGTGGACTCGAACGTGGTGACATTTCCGTCAACGGTCATCGTAATCTTGAGCTTGTAGGTGCCGGGAGGGAGGGACTGCAGGATATCCGAGCCGGGGATGGACACGCTGCTGGGCTCCGGCGCGCTGCCGCTCCCTCCAGCCGAGGCCGCCGCGTTGCTCATGGTGATGAGGTTCACTATGGCCTCTACGTCGTCCGAGTTGGCCAGACTGGTTATCTCTTCGACGGTCGGCCCGCCCGCACCGCCGGAGTAGGTCTCCTCCCAGCCGCCATGGAATGCCTCGCCCGTGCCGGAGCAGGAGGACAAGAAAGCCAGAGCCGCCATCAGAAGAGGAATCAAAACAGAAGATAATGCTGCTCGCAGTGAAAGCGTACGCCCCATGCCCCGGCCTCCTACGGGCATTTTCCAAGAATGTGTCCGCTTTGTCAAGCGTGCAGCGACAGCTGTAACGACAGCATGTTTCCTTCCACCCGCACCGCGTCCCCGAGCAGGGCGAGGGCCGCGTCCAGCCGGGCCGTCATTGCATCCCCCGACCGGCTGAAGCCGAGCGCGGTCACGAGCTTGTGGTAGAGGCTGTCCTTGTCGGAGCTCAGGTTGTGCTTGAGGATTGTCAGCATCCCCGAAGCGAGCTCCTCCAGCGCGATGTTCTTGAGCTCCCGCACCGCGCCCGGCACCCTCAGCCCCATGTCCGGCATTCCGTCCAGATAGAGGAAGCCGTCCCGCCGTATGATGCCGTCCGCCCTGCAGCCCGCCATCTGCTGGTCAAAGAGCTGCCTGACGGTGGGCGTGACCTTCTCCTTGCCGAAGAGGAAGGGAATGCGCCTGAGCAGGGAATCCTCGGAAAGCGGGGCCTCCACCGCAAGGATGTCCAGCAGCATCTGGCGGAAATTCCTGAGGTCGCAGCCGTAGGACTTCGCGATGGCGGTGACGTCCGCCTCCCTGTAGGCCGGGAAGCGGATGTGCTCTTCCGGGGCGACCTCGGCAAATCCCGCATCCTGTCCTGCCGGGGATGATCCTGCCTGGGTCGGCCCCGTTCCCGCCGTTCCTGACGCGGGCAGGTTCGCGGAGCTAAGGGTGCCGTCATCTCCGCTTACGGCAAGCTCCGCCGCACGGAGGAGCAGCCCCTTTTCTATCTGCTTGTTCCTGAACCATTCGGTGGACCAGACCCGGTAGTAGTGCCAGCCCATCCGCCCCAGCTGCTCCTTCCTGAGCCTGTCCCGGTCCCGCGTGTTGCGGGCGGTGCGGTAGTTCTCCCCGTCGCACTCCACGGCGAGCGCGTAGCTGCCGTCCGGCCTCCTGACGGCTATGTCTATCTTGGAGCTGCCGCAGCCGACCTGGGTTTCTACGGTGTAGCCCTTGCCGCGGAGGAATTCGGCGACCTCCTCCTCCAGCTCCCGGCCGTCCGCCCCCTGTCCGGAGGAAGAGCCGCTGCCCAGGGCCTTCTCGCCCCGCTCCGCATAGTCGATGTACTCCTTGAGCAGGCGTGCGCCTTCGGAATTCGTCCGTCCCAGGTCTATGTCGCCTGAGTGCAT
>CADBRC010000355.1 GCA_902796985.1 uncultured Spirochaetaceae bacterium | reverse complement strand
GGTCTATTGGATGCCTAGCGGCATCCTTAACTAGCCTCGTGGCGGCTATTCCTGCGAGTCCTTTGAGAAAAGGCGCAGGTAGCCGCTCTCCGGGAAGTAGCGGTCCAGTATCTTGCTGAAGTCCGCTGCCGTCGCATTCTGCATGACGATGTAGGAGTCCAAGTAGAGGCTCTTGTTCCCGTCCAGTATCCCGTCCTGAATGAGCCGTGCGGTTCCGTCGTTTGTCTGGGTCATAATCATCACGCTGCGGTTCCACAGCCGCCGTATGTCTGCTATCGTTTTATTCCGCACAGTTTCATCTTCGTCCTTGAGAAGCGATGCGAGTTTTTTCCTTGCCGCCGTGAAGGAATTGATGAAGCTTTTTCTGTGTATCAGCCGTTCTGCTTCTATCATACCCACGTTGACTATGCTCGTGGCGAGTTCCGTCCTGCATTCGTAGCCTTCTCCCAAATCCTCCTCGGTCAGTTTCTCCAGCTTCAGGAGCAGGGCATTGAACAGCTCCCGCTGAGTTCCGTATTCCGGGGCGGCAAAGTAAAACTGCATGGGGTCGTAGTATTTCTTTGTCGGTACGAGCAGGGGCGACTCCTTGGGGGCGGTCGCAGGATCCCGGTCAGACATATAGGTATGTTTGAGCGCGATGTCCAGCGTCTTCGCCTCATACACAGGGTGGGGTATAAAAGTAACTTCCCTGTCTTTCTGTATCCGCAATACACCTATCGTCTTTTCCGCCACGTCCCTTGCTTCCTGCGCGTCCGTGTCTCCCGCTATGACGAGCGAGTAGAGGGCCGCGTCCAGCAGCTCCGTGTAGGATAGGATGATTGACTGGAAATCCGTGGAACTGAGTTCTTCGGTTTCCGAAATATTGAAGATGTCGGCATAGCGGCTGTCTTTGTACATGTGCCGTATGGCGTTGCTCTTGAGCTGCCATGACAGGGAGTCGGTCTTGAGCCTGGTCTGGTAGTTCTGGTTGCTTATGAGCTGGTCGGCGGACAGGGGGCGGATGTCTCCGTAGATAATCGCGTTGACGAGAGCTGTCAGTGCCCGCTCCAGCTCGGAGGCCATGCACTCCATCGTTATGTAGCTCGTCACCTCGGTCGTCCATGCGTTTATCCGCACTTCTCCTGACAGGAGTCCTCCGTCCCGCATTTTGAGCATCTCGTCCTGTATGCAGGTGGCGAACGCATTTATCAGCAGGGTGCGGAGGAAATGCTTGCCCTGGGGGCTTGCGCTCTCTCCCCCGGATATCGCGATGGAGGTGAGGACGGTCTGGCTGCCCGGATTGGACTTTACCACGAGGGGGATTCCGTTGGACAGTTTGGTGGAGCTGAGGCTCCTGATGTTGTCTATGTAGTAGCTCGACCAGACGGCGGGATTGAAGGGGGCCTTCCCGTCCGTTTTCTCCGTGTCCGGAGCAATCCCGTTTGCGCCTTTTCCGTCGAGCTTGTAGCCTGCAAGCTGGTACCAGGCCGCATTGTCCTCGGTAATAAGCTCGTATCCCCGTTCCTTGAATTCCGCCTTGTTTGCTTCGTAAACCGCATCGTTGACCATTGCGAATACGAAGGGGCTGGAGCCGTCTATCTTCTCTGCGAAAGTCTGGCGGTCAAGCTTCCTGATGCTGTCGTAGTAGGCGAGGAAGGTTGAATAGAAGTTCTCGGCACGTACGCCCTGCTTCTGCGCCCAGAAACCGACAATCGCATCCGCAAGCCCCTTGCTGCCTCCGCTCCCCATGTTCAGGTCGGCGGCGACTTTGTCCCGTGCCGTGTCGAACTGTTTCTTTGTCAGCTTGAGGGCTTCCTTAGTCTTCTCGATGAACATGTCCGACTGGAATGCCGGGGTTGCTTTTGCCAGAAACTCGGGGGCTATCTTTTCTTCATCGTCCATGAAGGAGTAGGGGGCTTCCATGATGCCCTGCAGGATGACCCTGCTGGTTCCCGCCTCGCTTGAGCAGCTGGATGAGATGTATCCCTCTCCCCGTATGCCGAGGGATTTCTCTCCGGTCAGCAGGGCGATGAACGGCGAGTCCCCCAGATTGAACGCCCTCGCCGCAGTCTTGGCTTCTGCCTCGGAAAAATCCGTGTACTGGAGGGCAATCTGCGTCATGTCTTTGGAGAATATCGGGGATGACAGGACGAACTTGCGCTGTCTGGCCGAGAACAGGCTGCCGTTCTTCCGGGTGCTGCCGCTGAAGGCCGTCTTCCACCGGGAGAAGTATTCCGAGGCGGCCTGTGCCGTTTTCTGTGCATCTACGTTCCCGGTGATAATCAGGATGGCGTTGTCCGGCGTGTAGTATGCCTGACGGATGGACTCCAGAAAGCCCTTCACCTGTGCCAGACTGTAGGAGCTGAATGTTTCCAGATTTATGCCGAAGTTCTGCTTCCAGGGCTCTCCGGGAAACATTCGGGACTCTATTGCGCTGTTCAGGAATCCCGTCGGGCTTTTCTGGTAGCTGGCTATGTCCTCCTTCATCTGCGTATAGACTTTTTGTATCTCTGCATCCGTAAACGAAGGTTCCGCAACGCACTTGTAGAGCTGCCGTATGCTGTCGTCGAGCATGTCCGGCGTGATGTCGCAGGAAAAGGCCGCCGTGTCCGCAGTCAGCGAGGCGTTTATGGGGCAGTCTGCAAGGAAGTCCTTGTCAGCCGTGCTCAGGAAGAGCTTGTAGTAGAGCTCATAGAAGCCCGCGTCCGCGCTTGTCTGGTGGGAGTAGCCCGAGCGGCAGGCGAGCTCCACGTGGGGCATGGCGGAGTTCTTCTCTTCGTTTATGAATATCATGAAGCCGGAGTCCAGCGTGTATATGTGCAGGTTTGGCAGGAATACTTCCCGCGCGGACAGGGGCCGGGGGCAGAGAAGCAGCAGGGATGCGAGCATAGCCTGAAAGAATCGTTTCATAGCGGAATATTATAGCACATTGCGTAAACTTGCAAAAGGCTTGCAAAAGCTTTATAATTCCCCCCATGCCGAAAGTTACGCTGCTCAAAGACAGGGGGGGGCCGGTTTGTCTGGCCAGGAAGGTCGCGGGCAAGAGGCACCTTACCCCTGATGAAATATCCGTGCTGCTGCGGAACGGGAACGTCTCTTCCGACCCGGACTGGCAGAATGTGTTCGTCCCCGAGGGGGAGGGGGAGTTCAATCCCTCCCTCATAAGCTGGTCAGTATTCAACGGGGTCATTGTGCTGGGCATTGTCCGCCCGGCTACCCTCCGTTTTCACGATTTGGAGCTGAACACGGGCATCTACCGCTCGGTCCTCTACGATGTCGTCATCGGGGACGACTGCGTGGTCCACAATGTGGGCTACCTGTCCAACTACAAGATAGGCGACCGGGTCATGCTCTTCAACATTCAGGAAATGAGCTGTACCAAGCACTCCAAGTTCGGCGAGGGAATCCTGAAAGAGGGCGAGGACGAGGAGAACCGCATCTGGATAGGGGTCGGCAACGAGAACGGAAACCGGGGCATCCTCGCCTTTACCGGCATGATAGCGGCTGATGCATTCCTCTGGTCACGCTTCCGCGAGGATTCCCTCTTGATGAGCCGCTTCGTCGAGCTGACGGAGGCGGGCAACGACGGTAAGAACAATACCTTCGGAATCGTCGAGGACGATGTTGTCATAAAGAACTGCACCCTGCTCAAGGATGCGAAAATCGGGTCCTTCGCCTACATAAAGGGGGCCTTCAAGCTCAAGAACATCACCGTCCTGTCGAGCGAGCAGGAGCCGAGCCAGATAGGCGAGGGCGTGGAGATGGTCAACGGCATCATGGGCTACGGCAGCCACGTCTTCTACCAGGCGGTCGCCGTCCGCTTCGTCATGGGGCGGAACTGCCACCTGAAGTACGGGGCGCGCCTCCTGAACTCTTTCCTGGGGGACAACTCGACGGTATCATGCTGCGAGCTTTTGAACAACCTTATCTTCCCCTTCCACGAGCAGCACCATAACTCTTCCTTCCTTATTGCGGCGACCGTGATGGGGCAGAGCAACGTGGCCTCGGCGGCGACGATTGGCTCCAACCACAACTCCCGCTCGCCTGACGGGGAGATGATTGCAGGGCGGGGCTTCTGGCCCGGACTCTGCTCGGATTTCAAGTATGACTCCCGTTTTGCCTCCTTTGTCCTGGTGTCCAAAGGCAGCTACCAGAACGAGCTGAACATAACCTATCCCTTCTCCCTTGTTGCGACGGGAGGGGAAGACGGGGCCGTGCACATTATCCCGGCCTACTGGTTCATCTATAATATGTTCGCGATTGTCCGCAACAAGTACAAGTTCTCCGCCCGCGACAAGAGGGTTGTCAAAGTCCAGCACATAGAGACTGATCCCCTTGCGCCGGACACCATGCAGGAAGTGGAGGCCGCCGTCAAGAGGCTCATCGACCTTACCGAGCGCTACCTCAAGCTGCCGAACGATGCTCTGGGCAAGATGACCCTGCATAATCCCCGGCCGGATTACCTGTCCGAGACACGGCAGAAGGCTGCCGCCGCGCAGAGCGAGGAGGAGAGGCGGCAGATAGCCAAGGACTACCTGCACCAGAATCCCGAGGCAAAGTTCCTCCTTCTGGACGACCGCTGCCAGAGGAAGCACGGCGCGCTTATAGAGAAACCCGCCCAGGCCTACCGGGAGTACCGGCGCATAATGAAGTACTTCGCCGTGGAGAGCCTGATGCAGTGGGGGCTGGAGCATGACATAGAGGAGCTGGGAAAAGCCGACATTGAGACTATCAAGGCCCTGCCCCTGTATACCAGCTGGATGAACGCCGGCGGCCAGGTCATCCCCGCCTCCAAGGTCTACGAGATGTTCTCGCTGGTCAAGATAGGACGCATAAAGAGCTGGGATGAGGTGCATGCCTTTTATGACGAGTGCCAGAGGTCCTACACGGACTACAAGGCCCGGTATGCGCTCTACCTTCTGGAACAGCTCTACAGCCGGGACAGCGGGACCTTCGACCGTGAGGTATACAAGGACATAACGATCGATGTCGCTTATGTCTCGATGAACATGCTGGAGTCTTCCATAACTTCCCGCGAGAAGGACTACACTGATTTCTTCCGCTCAATAACCTTCAGGAACAAGAAGGAGCGGGATACCGTCCTGGGCTCCCTTGAGGACAACTCCTTCCTGAAGCACCTGCGGTACTCGACGGACGAGTTCAACGGCGTGCTTGAGAAGATTTTCAGGAAATTGCGGTAGACTGGGAGGAATATCGATGATAAAGGCTGAGATTCAGGATAAAGAGCTTGCTGAGTTTCTGCGGGCACTCCCTGCGGATGACATGATACATTTCACGATGGCGGACGGGCGCTTCCGGGGCGCACTCTTCCACGGGACCCACCTGGTCAATCAGATGCGGGCGCAGCACTCCGCTTCATGGCAGTCCGCCGGGCAGACACCGGGCATACTGGAAAGCTACATACTGGGACAGGCATGCCTTTCTGCCGCCCTGCTGATTCCCGCCGTCATGAAGGGGCGGGAACACGTCAGCCTGCGCTACGAGGTGGAGGACGCCCCTGCCAAAGGCTTCAGCGTGGAGGCTGACTCCGCCGGGTGGGTCAGGGGCTGCCTCCTTGCGGACAGCATTCCTCTGGACAAGCCGCTTGAAGGCTGGGACATGAAGCCGTTCCTCGGCGGCGAGGGGATTATGACCGTGCAGACTGTCCGCCCCGGCGACAAATATCCGCAGACCAGCTCCGTCAATACGACGGGGAACATTGCGGATGACCTGGTGTTCTACTTTGACCGCAGCGAGCAGATAAAGACAGCCCTTACTACGTCAATCCAAATGGACAGGCAGGGGCGGATTGTCGGTGCAGGCGGCATATTCCTTCAGGTCATGCCGGAGACCGGCGGCAGCTACAAGGGGGTTGCGCGGAAGGGCAGCCAGCTGTCGTCTTCCCCGGATATCAGTGCGGACGAGGAACTTTTGTCCAAGCTGGAGGAGCGCTGCACGAGCAAGCCTGCGATAGGCAGCTGGTTCAGCGAGGGGAAGGGGACGGAGGACTACCTGTCCCTGGTGTTTGCAGAATTCTCACCGGTCGTTGCCCTGCACCGGAGCGTCGTCTACGACTGTCCCTGCTCCAAGGAGCTGTTTCTGCGTCATGTCCGTGCCCTGCCGCAGGCGGAGCTGGATGACATCCGGCAGAAGGGCGAGCCTCTGGAGCTGATCTGCCGCAACTGCTCCTCGGTTTACCACATCGGGGTGGACGAGCTGTAGGGCGAACGAGCTGTAGGGGCGGAAATCGGCAGGAATTCTCATATTTTTATGGAAAAAAGAGGGAAAAGCTATTATAATTGATTCAATTATGAAAGTGTTTTTTGCGGCGGTCTTCCTTCTGGTAGACCTGATGCTCTTTTTGGGCCTGATATGGGCCAAGAAGAGCGATGGCAGCAGTTCCTCCAGGCTTGCTGATGCGATAGTGGCAGCAAGCATTGCGGTCTTAAGCCATGTATTCATCGCCGCGACTTCCAGCCTCCCCCTGGCCAGCCTGGCGTATGCCGTCTTCTACGGAAGCGTCAACTGGATCCTGATATTCCTGCTCCGCTTCTGCCTCTCCTACACCTCGCTCATGCGTCAGGAGGACAGGAGCAGCATTGTCATGCTGGAAGCCATTCTTATGCTGGTGACGGCGATGGATTCCATCATGTTCCTGATGAACTCCACTTCGGGGCTGGCTTTTGTCTGCCGTGCAACAGACTGGAACGGCGATGGCCCTTATTTTATAACAGACAAGAAGATATACTTTCATATACACATCATCTACTCCTACCTGCTTGCG
>CADBRC010000354.1 GCA_902796985.1 uncultured Spirochaetaceae bacterium | reverse complement strand
GTTTACGTCATCGCCTATGACCGTGTATTCCTTCTTCTCTTCGCTGCCGAGGGCACCGACAATCGGCGTACCGTAGTTTATGCCGATGCCGATGCGGAACTCCTTGCCTGCCATGTTCAGGATGCTGGTGTCCATCTCCCTGGCCGCCTGACTCATCATGAGGGCGGCGTTGGCAGCCCGGTTTCCGTTGTAGATGTAGCTCTCCGGCGCGCCGAAGAGGGCCATTACCGCATCGCCCATGAATTTGTCTATCGTACCGCCGTGGGCTATGATAATCTTTCCCATCTTGGCGAAGAACATGTTCAGGAAGGTGATGACATCTTCCGGAGAGTTCTTCTCGCTTATCGCAGTGAAGTTCCGTATATCCGCCATCAGTATGGCGACCTGACGCTTTTCTCCCGCGCTCTCGCCGAAGGAGTTCTCGTCCTTGATGATGCCCTTGATGACTGACGGGGGCAGGAAGCGGGAGAATGCTTTCTCTACCCTCCGCTCGGCCTCTGCAATCTGGTTGAACTCTACGGTCTTCGCTATGATGGGCGCGTATATGCTGATGAACTCGCCGATTCTCTCCCTGGTCCTCTTGTTGGACAGGCGGTCCTTGCAGAGGCCCAGATGGGCGGTGTAAACCAGCTCGTCGCCGGTCGGGACGGCGCCCCCGTCATCGTCTTCGAGGGGAAATTTCTCGTAGCTCCGTATCTTGTGGGTCTTGTCTTTTGCATCGTGTAGGGGCGAGAATTTTTCTTCCAGCTTCTGGGACTTCTGCCAGTTGTTGCCGCCGATTGTCCTGCTCCGTGCGTCAAAGTCCGTCCTCGCTATCTGCTTGAAGTCTTCCGTCTCCTCTGCCCCGAGTTCACTGGAGAAGAGGAAAATCTCGACCAGCTGTTCCCCTTTGAGGATGAGGGAGAACGCGTCGAAGTCTATTATGCTCCTGAGGGTTTCCCGCATTGCCTGTACGAGTGACTTCAGTTCGTAGCGCTGGGACTCTATCCGGTATGCCTCGCGGGTGACGTACAGGCCGTACAGCTCCTTGTCGTATGCATCGCCGAGCAGCTTTATGAAGGACACGGAAGAAGTCAGGCTCTTTTTGCCGCCCTTTTTCAAGCCGGCGTTTTTTTCGATCGCCTGCTGCACCGTATGTATGATGGTGCCGCTGCCCGCCGTGCTGAGCGGGCAGGAGGCGTCACTCATGCAGTTGTTTGTCCAGAACCTGAAGTTCTCGTTGTCGTCGGATGTTCCTATCACGACTGCAATGTCGCAGAGGTAGTCCGTGTTCTTTATTATTCTGGAGAACGCGTATGCGTCGATTATCGGCAGGTCGGTGCCGATCAGGGCGCAGTCAGGGTGTATGGCGGCCGCCTTCTGCACTGCGTGGATGCCGTCGTTCGCCGTCACGACCGAGAATCCTGCTTCCTCGAAACTCTTCTTGAGGAATGCCGTCTGCGCCTTTGAGTATATGGCGAGAAGGACTTTCTTCTTTGTTATCCCGTCTTTATCTGACATTCAAAAGCTCCTCGACAGCCTGCAGCAGGTTGCCCCTCTGGAAATCCGATTTGACGATGAAAGCCTGTGCCCCCGCGTCCAGAAACTGCTTCCGTGCCTCCGGGTCGTATGCTCCCGAGACGACGATGACCGGCATGCCGTTGTACTGCTCCTGCCTCCTGATGTTACTGAGGAGCATAATCCCGTCCATGCGGGGCATTGCTATATCCGTTATGACTGCGTCTATGTGCTTCTCGTTCAGTTTGTTCAGCGCGTCAACCCCGTCCACGGCGGTCTCCACTGCGTAGCCCGAGCTTTCGAATATCGCCGCTTCGATTTCGCGCGTGGTGGCGGAGTCATCGACGACCAGCACCGAGTAGGTCTTCTTCATCCCCTTGACCCTGGACTTCTTGAGGTCGTAGGCGACGAGCTTCTTGAGCCTCTGGATGATGTCCGGGATGTTGAGGACCGGAATTATCGAATAGTTCTCGTCAAAGACGATGCCGCGCAGGCTCCTCATGCTCTGCATGATTTTTGGCAGGGGGCTCGTGACCAGATTCTCGTACTGGTCTACGGAGTCCACCATGATGCCGATGCAGCTTTCCAGATACTCCACGACGACTATGTGGAAGGACGGGGAGCTTTTGCCGGAACCGAGTATGGACGAGAGGTTGTAGACGGGAATAAGGCGGTCGCCCAGCTTGATGAAAGTCTGGTCCTGTATCATCGTCTTGGGAACGTTCTCGTTGTCCGCAAGTTCCAGTACGTATTCCGCCGGGAGCATGAACTTCATGTCCCCCGAACGGATGAAAAGCCCCTCCTGCGTCGCGACCGTCAGCGGTATGGTAAGCTCGAAGGTTGTCCCCTCGTTTCTCTTGGACGTGAGCCGTATCCTGCCCTTGATGGATTCGACGGAACTCCGCACTATGTCGAGTCCCATGCCCCTTCCTGACAGCAGGGTAGGGGTGGACAGGGTGGAGAAGCCCGGTGCGTAGAGGTACTGCTGCAGTTCGTTCTCGCTTTCCTTCTTTATGCTCTCTGCGTCAAGCGGGTACAGCCGCATTGCCTTCTCGCGGATTTTGCCCCAGTCTATTCCCCGTCCGTCATCGATGACCTTTATGAGCAGGTGGTTGGACATCTGCCGGGCCACGACCGAAATCTGTCCCGTCTCGTCCTTGCCTGCGGCCGTGCGCTCCTTGCGGCGTTCTATACCGTGGTCTATGCTGTTCCTGACCAGATGCAGCAGGATGTCCCTGAGCCTTTCCAGAATGAATTTGTCAAGCATGAAGCTGGCCGGGGGTATGTCAAGCTTTATCCCCTTGCCTGACTTTATCGCCTCGCTTTCTATCTGCCTCTTGAGCGGAGTCAGTATGATGTCCAGAGGCAGGAGCCTCAGATCCAGTATCTGGTGCTGGGCTGCAAGGACGGACTGCTCTATTCTGAGCACGTCTTCCTTCATCTGGTTGGGAAAGTCCGCCATCCGCATGTCGGGCCGCTGCTGGCACAGGTCGTCCAGCTGTTTCTTGAAGCTGAACTGCTTGGTGATGATGTCGTCAACGGATTTGAGGATGGCGTTTATCTTTTCCAGCGGAATTCGTATGGAGGTGATGCTGCCCAGATCTTCCTGCTGCTCGTCCTGAACAACCTCTGTCACCCCGCTGTCCAAATCCTCCAGCGAGAAGAAAAGTCCTTCGGAGGCTTTTGCGTACACGTCCATCAAGGCTTCCGTGTCTATGCTGTCGTCCTCGTCCATGAGGATTTTCTGCAGGCAGCCTTTGATGATGTCGCAGGTCTTGAACGTCAGCTGCACTATCCGGTCGCTCAGCCGGTACTTACCCTCCCGGAGTCCCTTGTATACGTCCTCAAGTCCGTGCGAGATTTTTTCTATCGTGGGGTAAGAGAGCATCCTTGCAGTGCCCTTTATCGTGTGCAGGCAGCGGAGGATGACCGTCAGGTTGTCCCTGTCGCCGTCGTCATTCTTGAGCTTGATTATGGAATCGTTGATGGTGTCCAGGTTCTCACCGGTCTCCGAGATAAATTCCTTCACAAAGTCATCTTTTGAGAACGCCATCTTATGCCTGTCCTTCCCCCGTGCCCTTCAAGTAGTTGACGCACAGCATTTCAAAGTATTCGGGACTGAACTGCCCCGTGAGGAAATCGAAGTCCTTCTTACCTTCCCGCTTGTAGCACTCTATTGCGCCCTTGCAGTTGGCGAAGTTTTTGCGGCTCTCCGCTTCGTTCCCGGCTTTCTTTTGCAGGAAACCCAGTCCGTAGCTCGCGGGCCAGAAACCCGGGTTGAGCATGGAAGCTTTTTCCAGCTGGGCTATGGCCTCGCCGTCGTTTTTTTCTTCTATATATATAAGCGCGGAGAAGAAGTACTTGAACTCCATCTCGTGGGGCTTGAAGACTTTCCCCGCAAGGCTTTTCCTGGCGGACGCAGGATCATGCCTGGCGAGACTGTCCTTGATGCCGGCATACAGCTCCTGTATGCTGCAGCTGTTTTCTGCTGCTTTCTGCTGCTCCGCCGCTTTT
>CADBRC010000353.1 GCA_902796985.1 uncultured Spirochaetaceae bacterium | reverse complement strand
TGACCCCGGACTCCAGCCGCTTCTGGAACCGCGACAGCTACAAGGTGGGGACGTCCCCCGCCAGCTACGACAAGCAGTTTGTCCGTGACTGGCTCAAGGCCAACAATCTCGCGGGTTCGGCAGACATCAAGACGATACCGCAGGACATCGTGGACAAGACGGCAGCCCTGTACCGGGAGTGCGAGACGCGTCTGACCGGAAACTAGGCTTCGTTTCCTTGTACTTTCCCTGCGTTATGGGTATAATGCATGTATGCAGAGCATTTTCCTTGACACGAGAAAGAACGATCAGGCGGTCCGCGAGAGCTACGGGCTGACGGAGGACATCATGATGGAGGATGCAGCCTCTGCTGTAAGCAGGGCCGTCCTCCGCCGTCTGTCAGAAGACAAGAGCCCCTGTCTGGCCCGGCCCGCCGTCCTTGTACTGGCGGGAAGCGGGAACAACGGGGCCGACGGCTACGCCATTGCCCGGCAGCTCCAGTCCGCCCCCATAGCCGTCGTTGCCTGTGCCGTCGGAGAGGCAAACAGCACGCTGTGCAAGGAACAGAAATCCCGTGCGGAAAAAATCGGGGTCCGCATCATCGCCCCGGAAGAACTGGACACCTACCTTGAGGAAAGCTCCATAGACCTGAAAGTCATCGTAGACTGCATATACGGTTCGGGCTTCAGGGGAACGCTCCCCGCCGTTGCCCGGGCGGTCATTCTCTCCGTCAACGACAATACTGATGCATACAAAATCGCATGCGACGTACCGACCGGCCTGGATCAGTGGGGGCGGTGCGGCACAGTCTTCCATGC
This sequence comes from uncultured Spirochaetaceae bacterium, assembly GCA_902796985.1. Lineage (GTDB taxonomy): Bacteria > Spirochaetota > Spirochaetia > Treponematales > Treponemataceae > Treponema_D. Next base: position 4,393 of record CADBRC010000353.1, on the reverse strand, counting down.
GGACGAGACCGTGACGATGGGCGCGCTCAAGCTGGCCCTCTTTTCCGACAAGGCAAAGGACGAGTGCGGGCAGATTTCCGTCTGTGATTTGGGAATCAGCCGCGACAACTTCGAGCGGGCAGGAGCAGGAGGAACGGCCCCTGCAGCCGGGACTGTCTTTCCTGACGCATACCTGCTGGAAGAGAGCGACATGGAGCTGCCTTACAGGAAGAAGCAGAACGTAAATAAAGGAAGCTTCGGTCACGTTGTCGTCTGCTCAGGGCAGAAGGCCGGTGCATCGGTCATTGCCGGACAAGCCGCCCTCTCATTCGGTGCAGGGCTGGTGACGCTCGTTTCGGAACGGGAGAACTTTCCGGATTTTCCCCTCCCCTGCACACTCCTCAGTTCATACGTCATCCCTGCAAACACGAGTACCATTGCAATCGGCATGGGACTGGGAAGACGGAGCGACGACAGCCAGGTCTATACAAGCTACCTCATGCAGAACCCCAAGGTCACGGCAGTGCTGGACGCGGACGTGTTCTACAACGAGGACATCCTCCGCCTGCTGGGGCACCGCCCGCAGGGCCTCCTGCTCACCCCTCATCCCAAGGAATTCCTTTCCCTCCTGACTGTCTGCGGGATGGATACGCTGAACGGAGTCAAGCTCACAAAGGTCTCCGATGTGGTGGACATGAGGCTGGAGCTGGCTGCCGCCTTCTGCAGGAAATACCCGGGCATCGTCCTTTTGCTCAAGGGTGCCAACAGCGTTATAGCAGCCGCCGCACCGGGACAGGCTGCAGGGGAAGGCCGGGCGGAAATTTTCATAAACAGTTCGGGGACGTCCGCCCTCGCCAAGGCTGGATCAGGGGACGTGCTGGCAGGGCTCGCCGCCGCATTGCTCGCACAGGGCTACGACCCGCTCAGGGCAGCCAAGACTGCGAGCCTCGCCCACGCCGCTGCCGCCCGCAGGATTTGCCGGGACAAGGCGGACTGGGCGCTCACCCCGGAGGATTTGGTTTCCGCCGTCGGGAAACTGCAGGACGACGCCTGCCGCCCGTAAGACTGTCCGGTTATTCGGCTATGTAGAACCCCTTCCCCATGTCGTCCTTGTCAAAGAGGCGGAGGTCCGTACGGAAACTTCCCTCTGGTGTACATGGCAGGGGCGCATCACCGCAGAGGTCGATGTGGGTAGAGACGTTGATGTACAGTCCCTGCTCCTCATTGACCAGCCGTCTTTCCGTCGGTTCAGGCCTGACGGGAATTGTCACGATCAGGTTCCTGTTCTTGGTTGCCAGCATGCAGCAGCAGAACACCGCCAGCGCATAGCAGGCGAGCGCGAAAGGTCTGTCCTTCCTGCCTCGTCCGAGAACCGCCGGAAGCAGAACGAGGGCGGCGGCGATGATGGCACAGCTGCACACGCATTTATAGATTTCCCGCCGCCAGTGCGGAGCCGAAAGTTCCTTCCCTTTAAGACTGCCTCCCAGAGATATGAGGAGGTCCTGCACAGCAGGAATCGAGAGGACGCAGGCAATAATGACCAGTAGAGCAAGGGCTATAAGGCGGGTAGACTGCTTCGAGCAGCAGGTCCGAAGCCTTGTTCCCCAAGTTTGTACGGCGGGCTGCAGCCTGCGGAGCAAGTCTCCGGCTTTTGCAATCGGGGTGGCGAAGATGTCCGCGTTTAAGAAGACGGCGACTGCCAGCAGGTCATAGAAGAAACCGTTCCCGAACCTCAGGTTGGGAGCAGTGGCAAACCAGTAAACCAAGTTTGCCAGCGCAAGGAAATAAAAGAAGAATGCACCCCTGTGCCTCTTGACGGCAGAACGGACGACCAGCGGCAGGGAAACCACCATTATGCCTATGAACTGCCAGTTTCCGGGCCTGAGTAACCTCTGGCACCAGGGGATGAACCAAGCTGAAAACGATGAAGCGGGAGATCCCCAACTGGCACCCTCGCCGTTCCACCTCGTGCCCCAGTAAATCTGCTGATAGGTTTTACGGGCAATCGATTCCGGTGTTGTCCACGGGAAATCCATACGGAATACCGTAGATGGAATAAACGGGTAGCCCGACTGAATCAGATTCCTTGCCACGTAGAGAACAAGGATAAGCAGAGGCAGCACCCCCAAACCGAGCAGCCCGGTCATGGACAGTTTCTTCTCCCTGATCTGTCGCATCAGGATGTAGACGAAGATGAATGCGACACTGAGCGCACCTAAGAGTTTGATTCCGAATGCGGTCGCTATAAAAAGGAAGATTGCCTCACAAGAACTTGTCTCCGCAGAATCCCGGAAGGCATCCGCCCGGTGGCAGGCAAGCAACTCGGCCAGTGTCACTGCGATGAAAACGAGGGCCGGCTTATCGTAGTACAGGCTCGGGTCGTCCAGTATGTTATTTGAGAAGAACCATATTACCATTACGGACTGGAAGAGGACAAAAGACAAACCATTTCTCTGCTTCTTGACGGCAGCATTACGGATATCCGTGAGCGCGTAGAGCATGAACGCCGCATAAAAAAGGGAAAAGAGAACGCTGGACATCTGCTTGTCCCAGAGCCCCACGTCCAGCCCTGCTGCCAGCTGCAGGTAGAGAGAATTCGATCCGAGCGGACCGAACACGTTTACAAGCCCAGGGACAACCTTGTAGGCGTTCATCCACGAGACAACCGTCGCATGGTAAAGCAGAGTATCTACAAGCGAGACCCCCTCCGCTTTGGAGCACTGGTAGCATACAAAGAAAAACAGCAGCACGCAGACAAGGACAAACCAGCGCTTCCCGGATAAGGCCCCGAAGACATTTCCCCTGGACACAAACAGGACAAAGCCGAACAGCCCCGCAAGAATCACTGGCAGCAGAGTCCAGACGGTCAAGGGAAGGAAGAAATTTATCAGGGAAAAATATATTGCAGATAAGGAAAAACCCAGGAAGAAATTCAGGAAAAAATTGTCCCTGCGGAGCTTCAAAAAAGTGAAAGACGAGCCTAGGCAGCCTATCCCGCTGAAAACGAAGAAAAACAGCAGGTCAGAAAGAAAGAGGTACAGCATGAGAGGATTATATCACGGAAGAGAAGCAGAAACAACCATTGCCAAAGCCCCCGCTTTGTGCTAGGCTTGGCGGTATGAAAGTCGCTGTATTTTTAGGCTCCAAGTCCGATGCGGACGTGATGGGCAAAGCCGCCGAAGTTCTGAGGGAATTCGGCGTGGACTACAAGGCGTTCGTCATCTCCGCCCACCGCGCAGGTGACCTGCTCGTAAAGACCGTCAAAGAAGTCGAACAGGAAGGCTGTGAGGTCATCATCGCGGGCGCGGGGCTTTCCGCCGCCCTGCCCGGCGTCATCGCCAGCCGCACTGTCCTACCGGTCATCGGGGTTCCGCTTGAGTGCATCAGCCCCGGGAAGTCAAACGGCCTTGCAGGAATGGACGCCCTGCTTTCCATCGCGCAGATGCCTCCCCGCGTCCCCGTGGCGACGGTCGGAATCGGCAACGCGAAGAACGCGGCCTACCTCGCCCTCGAGATACTGGGCATCAAATATCCGGACATACAGAAAAAGCTCACGGACTTCCGCGCCAAAATGACGGCGGAGGCTGAGGCCGAGGGCGGAAAGGGATTCGAGTTCTAAAAAGCCGCACGGTTATACATGGAACTGGTTTATCTGACCTCCTATCTTCACAAGAGAATCTTTCATCTTGAGGTAAATGGTGGTCAGTTCCTTTCCTGTTCCGCTGATTCGTTCCGCACATCCTGCCACCTCGCTCATGCTTTCCTTCATGCTGTTCGTGCTGTCCTGCAGCTTGTCCATTTCCGTGATGATGGTCTTGTTGCCCGTCGTCATTTCCAGTGAGGCAGTCTGAACATGGGCAGTGCTGTCGTTCAGGGAACGGAGCGCATCGTTTATCTGGCGGGAACCCTCGTTCTGCTCCTGCATGGCCTGCTTTATCTGCAGAATCAGATCGTCCGTTGCGCGTATCTTTTCCGAGAGCTGCTCGAAAGTAGCACGCGACTCATCGCTGGCCTGAACGATGCTTTGTATTGAATCCTTTATGACCTTGAGCTGCGTTCCGATTGTCTTTGATTGTGAAGAAGAAGTTTCGGAAAGCTTTCTGATTTCGTCCGCAACAACGGAGAATCCCTTTCCTGCTTCACCTGCATGGGCCGCTTCGATAGCCGCATTCATGGCAAGAAGGTTGGTCTGAGACGCAATAGAAGCGTTGGCCTGCTGCAAGGTGTCAGACTGGTCTTCTATGCTCCTGACGCGCTCGTTGACGGCCGCCTGCTTTGTAAGGCCGACCTGCGCATCTTCGCAGAGCGTTTCAAATGAAAGGGCCATCTTGTCAACTGAAGAATTCACCGAAGAGATGTTTCCTATCATCTCCTCTACGGCGGCTGAATCTTGCGAAACACTGGCCGACTGGTT
>CADBRC010000352.1 GCA_902796985.1 uncultured Spirochaetaceae bacterium | reverse complement strand
GAGCCGGCACCAGACCCTGCTCTTGATTCTCGTCATCATTCCTTTCCTGACCAACTCCCTCATCCGCATCTTCGCCTGGATGACGATACTCGGTGACAACGGCATGCTCAACTCAATTCTGAGGGGCATCCATGGATTCATCCACGGCGCACTCCTGCATGACGGCAAAGAATACGTGGCTCACAAGTTCATGTTCACGCAGGGAGCGGTCATACTGGTCAGCATCTACATGTACCTGCCCTATGCAATACTGCCGATTTTCACGGCGGTGGACAGGTTTGACTTTACCCTGCTGGAAGCCGCCCGCGACCTCGGCTCCACCAAGATAACATCGATGTTCCTGGTGCTCATCCCGAGCATAAAGAGCGGCATCGTCAGCGCGCTCATCTTCACCTTCATTCCGATTTTCGGTTCCTACACGGTGCCGCAGATGGTCGGCGGAAAGGACTCCTACATGCTCGGTACGCTCGTCGTGGACCAGGTACAGAAGGTCCGCAACTGGCCGCTTGCCTCGGCCTTCTCGGTGATGATTACCCTGCTTTCCATGCTCGCGATTTTGTGGATGCTCGTATCCAACAAGCAGGAAGCCGACCTCAAAAAAGTCTCCACCAAAGAGGATACCACGAGCGTCGCAGGCGGAGCCAGGATCTTTGCAAAGAGTCTTGCGGAGGGTACAAAGAAATGAACGGTCCTTTCAACAATCCCTTCTCGCTTTTCATAAAGAGGAAACGCTCGTCGGAGTCCTCCCGCCATGCCAAGAAGCAGTGGAAGATGTACAGCCCGGCAATCAGCTTCTCCAAGGTGATGCTCGCCCTTTCACTCGTGTTCCTCTTCCTGCCCCTCTTTGTGATAATCTTCTACTCCTTCAACGAGAGTAAGGATACGGAGTTCACGCGGGTATCATTCGTCTGGTACGAGAAGCTGTTCTTAGGCTCGGGCGACCTCTGGCACGCCCTCTACAACAGCCTCCTCATCGCCATCACCTCTTCGATTGTTGCAACGATTCTGGGTACCCTGTCCGCAATCGGCGTGGGCTGGTACAAGTTCCGCGGAAGGGGCTACATCCAGACGATGAGCTTTCTTCCGATGGTTCTGCCCGAGGTCATCATGGGTGTGTCCCTGCTGATTTTCTTCAGCGGAATCAAGCTCTCGCTCGGCCTCTTCTCGATATTCATCGCACACACGACATTCTGTCTGCCCTTCGTCTACCTGATGGTCAGCGCGAGGATTGACGAGTTTGACTACACGATAATAGAGGCGAGCCACGACCTGGGCGCGAACGAGAGGCAGACCCTTTTCAAGGTCATCATCCCCGCCATCATGCCCGGCGTGGTGTCAGGCTTCATGATAAGCGTCACGATGTCCCTGGAAGATTACGTCATCACCTCCCTGGTTTCCGGACCGGGAAGCACGACGCTGCCCCTCTACGTCTATTCAATGATAAGGTTCGGCGTAAGCCCTGTTATAAACTCGCTTTCGTTCGTCCTCATTCTTGTGATTTGCGCCGTCACCTTCCTGCTCCGCAAGGGGCTCAAAGGTTTCGCCGCTTCGCACTAAAACCCGTTACGGAGGAATATGATTATGATCCGCCATATGAATTTTGCTTTTGGAATGCTTGCCCTCTCTGCCCTTGTATCGCTGTCTTCCTGTTCAAAGGGCGGCGAGGTCGTCCAGAAGGATGACAAGAAGCTGAACATCTACACCTGGACCTACTATACCCCGGAGGATGCCGTCAAACAGTTCGAACAGGAGTTCGGCATAGACGTTACGATAGACGAGTATGCCTCCAACGAGGAAATGTATGCCAAGCTCCGCGCGGGCGGCGGCAAGGGATACGACATCGTCGTTCCCTCCCAGGATTACAGCTCCATTATGATCAAGCAGGGGATGCTCCGTGAAATTGATCAGTCCAAGTTCACCAACAAGGGCAACATAAATCCGAAAGTCCTGGAGAAGGCGACGTACGACCCCGACATGAAGTACTGTGTTCCCTACTACTTTGGGGCTGCCGGTATTTCCGTCAACAAGACAAAGGTCCCGGGCGGCTACGCGAGGGACTGGAGCATCTTCGCCGACAAGCAGTTCGCGGGTCATGCGACGATGATGGACGACATGCGCGAGGTCATCGGAGACGCGCTCGCCAGCCTTGGATACGACGTGAACACGCTCGATGAAGGACAGCTGGAAGAGGCAAAGAAGCTCATCTCCGATAAGTGGAAGCCCAACCTGGTCAAGTTCGATGCGGAAAGCTTCGGTAAGTCATTCGCATCCGGTGACTTCTGGCTCTGCCAGGGCTACGCCGAGGTCATCTACGGCGAGGTCAGCGAGGACAAGCAGGAAGACATGATAGACTTCTTCATACCCGCCCAGGGCGGCCCGGCATACCTTGACTCCCTCTGCATCCTCAAGGACAGCCAGCACTATGCAGCGGCCAATGAGTTCATTAACTTCATCCACAGGCCGGAAATCTACGCGATGTTCCTGGACTATTTCCGCTTCCCCTGCTTCGTCAACCCGTCTGCCGAACAGTACATGAAGACGACCCCGATGTATAAGGCCGAGGAGATGGACAACTGCACGCTCAAGCTCGATTTGGGCGAGGGGCTGGACAAATACAACAACATCTGGCAGGACGTGCGCTTCGCAGACTAGACCGCATGGATGACAGCCCCCTCATGTCGATACAGCCGTATTTCGTGCTGGATGCGGATGATTTCTGCCAGCGCGTGCTCTTTGAGAACGGCATATCGCATTTCTTCAGCTTCTCCAACAAAACGCAGGAGGACATCACGGTGCCGCTCCTGACGGACGGTTGCAGCAATTTGTTGTTCGAATACCGGAACGGAAGCGTTCGGACTCACTTTGTAGGGAGTACGATGGAGAAGCGGACCTTCTCGGTCAAGAAGGGGGCAGAATACTTCGGAGTCAGACTCGCTCCAGGATGCGCGTTCGCCCTTCCCGGAGTTCCGGCGAAAGAGACGATCGGGAAGGTGTTCATCCTTGACGAGCTTGACTTTTCGCGGGATTTCTGTGCTGTCATGGGGCAGCAAAAGGATTTTGACTCCCGCATAAAGACATTCCTTCAGGAATTTCCTTTTCTCTGCGGAGCGGGGAAGAGGCCCGGTGAGAAGCAGAAGCTGTTCAACCAGATTTCCGAGATAATCATCCGTCACAAGGGAATGGTGAAAGTGAAGGATCTGGAGAAACTCTCAGGCTATACCTCCCGCTACATAAACAAGATATTCGAACAGGAAGTCGGTTTCAGCGTCAAACAGATGTGTTCCACCGTCAAGCGGCAGTTTCTTCTGGGAGACATACACAGCGGGAAGGCGGACAGCCTTACCGAGATTGCCTCCGAATATGACTTCTATGACCAGTCCCACTTCATCCGCGAGTTCAAGGACTTCACGGGAACAACCCCATCACAGTACGCCAAGGTCATCGAGCAGAAAAAGTATTCCGAAAACGTACGGAACGTGTAGGGGCCATTAGTTCAGGAATGTCTTGGAGAATTCCCGGCCCCAGGGCGTAGAGGCAAGACCGCCCCTGCCGGTTTCCCGCAGGTCGGCAGCAAGCATTCTTCCCACCTGTTTCATCGCATCGACAATCTCATCCGTTGGGACAGGAGAGCTGAGTCCCGCGAGAGCCATATCCGCACATGACAGAGCGTTCATCACGCCTATGACGTTCCGCTTTATGCAGGGAAGCTCCACGAGGCCCGCGACCGGGTCGCACACAAGGCCAAGGATGTTCTGCAGGGCGAACCCCGCCGCGTTGCAGGCCTGTTCCGCGCTTCCCCCTTTCAGGAACACGAGCGCGGCTGCCGCCATCGCTGACGCACTGCCAATCTCTGCCTGGCATCCCCCTTCCGCGCCGGATATCGTCGCCCGCGACGCGATGACCTGCCCGGTTCCTGCCGCCACGAAAAGTGCCTGTATGATTTTCTCTTCCCCGAACATCCCTTCATGGAAGAGGGGTATAAGGACAGCGGGGAGCACGCCGCAGCTTCCTGCGGTCGGGCTTGCGACGATTCGTTTCATGCAGGCGTTGGATTCCGCCGTCTTGAGCGCGACCGCAATCATCCGTGCGGTAAGGCCGCCGCACAGGCTTTTTCCGCCGCGCGCATAGTCCTCGAACTTCTTTCCGTCTCCCCCGCTCAAACCGCTCGCGGACCGGTCGGAGGCCTTGTAGCCGGACTCCGCATCAAGCATCGCGGCCCACATTGACCTCATCGTGTGCAGGGCTTCTTTCTCTGAACAGCCGTTCTCCTTGCACTGCGCCTCAAGCACAATCCGGAAGAAATCCTTGCCCTCGTCGCCGCACGCCTTCAGTATCCCGGAAAAAGACGAAAGCCCCATCTCACTCCTCCCCGTCAAAGTATGTTACTTTTATGATTCCCTTGTAGGATTCAATCTCGCTGAGTATGCCGGAGGGGAGTTTCTGGTCTGTCTCAAGCACCATAACCGCATAGGACCCCCTGGATACCCTGCTCAGGTGCATGGAGGCGATGTTGATTCCGTTCCGGTACAAAAGGCCGGTGACGGCGGCAATATGTCCCGGAAGGTCATAGTTGTGCACGATGAGCGTGGGCATCTCCGCGCTGAAATTCACGCTGATTCCGTCCAGCTTGTTTATCATGATCCTGCCGCCCCCGATGGAAGAAGCCTGTACAGAAATCTTCTTACCCTGCTCCCCCTGCAAGGTAAGCAGGGCTGTGTTGGGGTGCGCGTCATTCAGCGTGTCCGTCTTGGAGAAAAAAAAGGAGAGCCCTGTTTCCCTTGCGATGTCAAGGCTCCGGGCTATGCGGACATCATCTTCCCTCATTCCCAGGATACCCGCTACAAGAGCTTTGTCGGTACCGTGGCCTTTGCCCGTATCGGCGAAGGAGCCGTAGAGCGTGATGTCCGCAAAAACGGCTTTCTCTTTGAGAAGTTTGAGTGCAACCCTTCCTATGCGCACGGCCCCCGCCGTATGGGAGCTTGAGGGGCCGACCATGACGGGGCCAAGAATATCGAATATGTTCACGGAAGGATATGATAGCTTT
>CADBRC010000351.1 GCA_902796985.1 uncultured Spirochaetaceae bacterium | reverse complement strand
CGTTGTTGAGCGATTCGTGGCTCCCGTCCAGGAGCCTTTGTGCCAGCGGAAAATCATGCTCCAGGATCCATGCCGCCAGGTACAGGGCTTCGCATTCCAGCAGATCAGGTTCAAAGTGGCGGCAGCAGTCCCCGCAGCCGTCCAGACAGGAGAAGGACGATTCCTTCTTCCACTCCTCCTGCCGGGCTTCTATGCCGGCATATATCCCGCCGAGCGAGTCGATGACCTCTTTCTCGCGGGTTCCCTCAAGAATACGCATTATGTCCATTACTGCACCACTACACCGTGTCTTTGGGTATTGTTATCGTGAAAACCGACCCCTCGCCGAGCTTGGACTGCACGTCGATGCTCCAGCCGTGGATATCGATAATCGTCTTGACCACGGAAAGGCCTATTCCCATGCCGCTTTCCCGGCGAGAATTCGTTCCCCTGTAGAATGTATCCCAAATCCGCTTCAAATCCTTGTCGCTGATTCCGATTCCTGTGTCGGCAATACGGATGATGACGGCCCTGTCTGTTTCCCCCGCTTCCATCGATATGGCATCGCCGTCCCTGGTGTATCGCAGGGCATTTGAATAGATGTTCTCCAGAGCGCGGGTCAGGAGCTTCTTGTCCATCTTGACACGAACTTCGGGGGACAGCTCCACGCTCGTCTTGATGACCCGTTTGTACACCTCGGCAGTCGCCGTAGATTCCCGCATGAAGCCTTCAAGGACAGGCCTCAGGGCCACAAGCTCCAGTCCCTGCCGCCAGTCAGTGTTGTTCAGCTTCACGTAGTTTATGAGGTCATTTATCATGTCCTCCAGCTGGTCCGCCTTGGTATGAACGATGGACAGGGATTCCTTGATCTTGTCCATGTCGGTGATGACTCCGTCTGTAATTGCCTCTGTATAGCCCTTTATGAGGGCAACCGGAGTACGGAGGTCATGGCTGATTCCCATGATGAACTTGGTCCGCCTGTCCTGATTGTCCTTGAGCGAGACCCGCATCGTCTCCAGGCTTTCCGAAAGGGAAGTTATCTCATTGGAATTCCGCCCCCTGGGCGGAGCTATCTTGGTGTCCAACGCCCCCTTCGCTATTTTCTGCGTACTCTCTTCCAGAATCGTGATGGAGTCGGTTATCGTCTTGGACAGAACTATGAGGAAAACAGCGCAGACAACCTCGAAGACCATCAATGCGATTACTCCGGGCAGAAGCAGGATGCTGAACGCCCTGCCGCGCACAGCCCCTTCCTTCGCCGGGCGGACAACCTTGGCACGGCAGATGATGAGGATGCTCTGGGGGTTCAGGACGGACTCTTCCAGCCGGTGGGTGGGCCGCATGCCGAGGGACTGAAGCTGGTAATAGTAGCCGCCGCTCGTCGTCCGCAGGAACTCAAAGAGCTCCATCGGAGTCATGGATGAGCCGGCCTTTATTTCCGGAACAGAAGAGATGATGACGGTAGAATTGTAGTAAACCATCGTCTCAAGGTTCGGGGGAATTTTCTTCAGCTGCACGCCCAGTTTGTCAAGATCGTCCTCGGATATGTCCAGGCCCTCGAGCTTCCGCACATCCTTGTATCCTTTGAGCAGGTAACGCTGGGGAGAATTGATGTACTGAAAGAGGGGAAGGGACATGGCGCACAAAAGGGGAACGAGCACCATGAACAGAATAAGGAGCCGTAATTGGGTACGGATTTTCATCTTGCCGCCGGCGTATCAGGGATTCCGCTCGAACTTATAGCCGCTGCCGAAGATCGTCGTGATGTACTTGGGGGAGGAAAAATCGTCCTCTATCTTCTTACGGAGCCGCTGCACGTAGACCGCAACGGCAGTGTAGTCACCGTACTGGTTCTTCCATACCGCATTGTAGATTACCTCAGGGCTGAGCGGAGCACCGGCATTGCGGACAAGGTACTCCAGAACCTCGTACTCCTTTTTGGACAGGGAAATCTTCTCCGGACCGCGCTTGAGGACGCAGCTGTTGCAATAGAGGGTATAGGGACCGAATGTCAGGGTCTCCTCGACGGAAGCCTCGGTTGCCGCCTGACGGGCAAGCTTGGCCTGGACACGGGCGACCAGAACTTTGGGGCTGAAAGGCTTGGGAACAAAGTCATCCGCACCGAAGCCCAGCCCGGCAATGATATCCTCGTCCGCATCGCGGGCGGAAACTATGATGACGGGTATGGTCGCCTTGAACTTCTCCCTGAACTGCTTCAGGAACTCAAAACCGTTCATGCCCGGCAAATTCAAATCCAGAAGCACAAGATCGGGAAGGAAGCCTGCGCCAAGCTTTTCCAAAGCAATCTCCGCAGTCTCGCAGGGCAGAGTCTCGAACCCCGCATTCTCCATATACATGGAGACCAGGTCGGACATCTCCTTAACATCCTCGATTATAAGTATCTTGCTTCTCATAGCTTTAAGGTAATCCCAAACAGTGTTTTTTACAATAAATTCAGTGTTATAACAGGATTCGATAACACTAAATTAATCGTGGCCCGCCTCCCCTTTTCAAACCGTCTCTTTCTCTGCTATAATAAATGCTATGGCAAACTCGAAAGTCAAAACATTCGGCATCCTGACCAGCGGAGGAGATGCCCCGGGGCTGAACGCCGCGATACGCTCCGTATGCCGCACGGCAAAGATACAGTACGGCATGAACGCCATAGGGATACGAAACGGCTACCGCGGCCTGGTACAGGGCGACATGTTCCCCATAAAATCCGATGACCTCGTCGGTCTCCTGACTGTAGGAGGCACGATACTCGGAACTGCCCGCGACAAGCCATTCAAGAATCCGCTGCCCGACCCCGCAACAGGCCTGCTTCCCGTGGAGGCAATAAAGGAAAACTACCGGAAGTGGGGGCTGGACGCGCTTGTCTGCATAGGCGGCAACGGGACCAACACGACCGCAAGCCTGCTCGCCAAGGAGGGACTCAACGTCATAGGCCTTCCCAAGACGATAGACAACGACATAGAGAAGACGGACATGACTTTCGGCTTCCATACCGCGCTTGACGTAGCAACCGATGCAATTGACCGGATCCACACGACTGCCCACAGCCACAGCCGCATCATGGTCATAGAAGTGATGGGGCACAAGGCCGGCTGGCTCGGACTCTACTCCGGCATAGCCGGGGGCGGGGACGTCATCCTGATCCCCGAAATTCCGTATGACATCAACTCCGTCGCCCAGAAAGCGATGGAACGGCGTGACGCAGGGAAAAACTTTTCCATCATCGTCGTTGCCGAAGGTGCGAAATCCAAGGACGAGGCCCTGCTGACCAAGAAGGAATTCAAGAAGGCAAGGCTGGCAATGCCCTACTCCATCGCCTACCGCGTCGCCCACGAGCTTGAAGAGGCGACCCATCTGGAATCACGGGTGACCGTCCTCGGCTACCTGCAGAGGGGCGGCACGCCTTCCCCCTACGACAGGATTCTCGCGACCCAGTACGGGACGGCAGCAGCCCACTTCCTTGCGAACGAGGAATTCGGAAAGCTCGTCGCCCTGCAGAACGGCAAGATAGTCGGAGTCCCCCTTGAGGAAGTCGCAGGAAAGGTAAAAAACATCCCGCTCGACCATCCCATGATTCAGTGTGCCCGCGAACTCGGAACCGGGCTGGGAGACTGACGTGTCCGGCACGGAAAACAGCTTCAACTGCCACTTCTGCCCCGTCTGCAACGGGGCGGGCTGCATAGGAGAAATGCCCGGGATGGGCGGTCCCCTTGACAGCAGGAACTTCATACACAACTGCGACGACTGGAGCAGCATAGCTTTTGGGAGCGAGCGGGCGGAAATTCCCCAGCTTCGCCTCGCACCGATAACCGGTGCCGTGGAAAACGTAGGGTATCCGGACGAAAAGTCCTTCTACATGGACCTGATACGCTTCGCAAGCGGACGGGGCATAAAGCTTTCCATCGGTGACGGAACGCCGGACTTTAAGCTCCAGTACGGCATAGAAGCCGTGCGGGAGCAGCGGAAGCGGACCCCCGGCACGAAGGCAGCAGTCTTCATCAAGCCCTACCCCAACGAGAAGATACTCGAACGCTCAGAGTGGGCGGACGACATAGCCGAGATTTTCGGCATAGACATAGACGCGTACAACATCATCACGATGCGGAACCTCGTCCACCTGGAACAGAAAAGCCCCGCGATGCTTCTGGAACTGAAAAAAAGGTTCAATGCCCGGGGGGCCCTGTTCGCCATCAAGGGCGTGTTCAAGCAGGAAGACATCGAGACTGTAAAAGAGGTCAAGCCCGACATCATCTACGTCTCCAACCACGGGGGCCGCGTGGAGACCCGGGAGGGGAGTACTGCCCGCTTCCTGGAAGAAAACGCCGCCGTCCTCAGGTCCAACTGCTACAAGCTCTGGGTTGACGGGGGCATCCGGCTCAGCTCGCAGATGAAAAAAGCTGCAAGCTACGGGGTAGACACGGTCCTGCTCGGCCGCCCCATCGTCAGCGCGCTGTGCAGCGAGAAAGCCGGCGAGGAGCGTCCCGTACTTCTTGCATAATTTATGGGGCAAGCCAGTTACAAAAGTAACCGATTTTTTGCAGCCGGCTCATTTAGCTAAAAAGTAAATTTCACTTTACATTTTACCTAAACAACGCTAAACTTGAGCCATGATGATGCAAAACTTTCAGGACAGGCTTGCCCTGCTCACCGCTGAGCACGAAGCCCTCATACGGATGCCGAATTCCCCGGTTTATCCCGGCAACGGCATTTTCCTCCGCTACAAGAACCCGGTCATCACGGCAGCCCACACGCCGCTCGACTGGCGTTACGACCTGAACCCAAAGACCAACCCTTACCTCATGGAGCGGATGGGCATAAACGCCGCCTTTAACGCCGGAGCGATAAAGCTGAACGGCAAGTACTGCCTGGTCGTCCGCGTCGAGGGAGCTGACCGCAAGTCCTTCTTCGCCGTCGCCGAAAGCCCCAACGGAACCGACAGCTTCGAGTTCAAAGGACTGCCCATCCTCCTGCCACAAGCCGGGGAGGAAGATGTCAACGTATACGACATGCGGCTGACCCGGCACGAGGACGGCTGGATTTACGGCATCTTCTGCAGCGAACGCAAAGACAAGTCCGCCCCCAAAGGCGACACCTCGTCTGCAACGGCCGCCGCCGGCATCGTCAGGACTAAGGACTTAGTGCACTGGGAGCGCCTTCCCGACCTCAAAAGCAAAAGCAGCCAGCAGCGCAACGTCGTCCTGCACCCCGAATTCGTGAACGGCAAGTACCTCTTCTACACGAGGCCGCAGGACGGCTTCATCGAGACCGGCTCAGGCGGCGGCATCTGTGCAGGATTCAGTGACAGCATGGAACATCCAGAGGTCACGGACGAAAAGATAATCGACCCCAAGGTCTACCATACGATAAAGGAAGTAAAGAACGGGGGCGGAGCGGTTCCCATAAAGACGGACAAGGGCTGGCTCTTCATCGCCCACGGCGTGCGGAACACGGCGGCAGGCCTCCGCTACGTCATCTATGCCTTTATGACAAGCCTTGACGACCCGACAAAAGTCATCGCAAGCCCCTCCGGCTACCTGATTGCCCCCGAAGGGGAAGAGCGGACCGGCGATGTCAGCAACGTCGTGTTCACGAACGGGGCGATTGCGGACGATGACGGAAGGCTTCTCATCTACTATGCTTCAAGCGATACCCGCATGCACGTCGCGGAAAGCACGGTGGACCGCATGGTTGACTACTGCCTGAACACACCCGCCGACAGCCTGACTTCCCGCGGACAGGTGGAAAAACGCCTCACCCTCATAGAAGCCAACCGCAGGCTGAACGGCTAGGCCGGCAGAACGTCCTGCATCGCCTCGCGGATTTCGGCTGCAGTGAAGCCCTTGCGGAGCAGCGAGCGATACAGCTTCTCCCTGTCGCGGCATGTCCGCATGCCGCGCGCAAGGGCCTTCCTGCACAGCTCGCCCTCGTCGTTCTCGCTGAAAAACTCGTCGAGGGCGGCAGCCGCGTCATCCCTGCCGATTCCCCGTGCGGCAAGTTCCGCCCCCAGCCGGAGCCGCCCCTCTGCGTGGTCTATCGCCCGGCTGCGGAGCCAGGCCCCGGCGAACCTCCTGTCGCTCAGGTATCCCCTCCCCTCCAGGTAATCCAGGGCCGTCTGGATGTACTGCCAGTCAAGCCCCTTTTTGGCAAGTTTCGCTGTCAGCCCCGCCCGGCACTGCTCCGCCCGGGCCAGATAGGACATCGCCAGCGTCTCGGCGGAATACGCAAGGGAAGCGGAAAGCACATCCTCATACTGCTCATCGGAAAATTCAATGGAAGACTCCCCGGACGAAGACAGTCTGTGGCAAGACCGCTCCAGCACATCGGGGGAAAGAAGGGAAAGATAGTCCGTGCGCAAAAAAAAGGCAGACCCATCCGGCGGAGTGAGTTTCCACACGCCGGGTGAAGTCTGCTCTGTTTCGCGTATCAACATGCGAAAGGGAAATATATCCTTAGCGCTTGCTGAACTGGAAGCGCCTACGGGCACCCCTCTGACCATACTTCTTGCGCTCAACCATACGGGAGTCGCGGGTCAGGTAGCCGTTCGCCTTGAGGGCAGTGCGGCAGTTGGGATCAACCTGGGTCAAAGCGCGTGAAATGCCGTGCAGGCAGGCCGCAGCCTGTCCGTTGAGTCCGCCACCCTGAACATTGATAAGAATGTCAAACTTAGAATCGTTTGAGGTGACAAGGAGCGGCTGGTGGACAAGGCGGACTTCCTCATCGGTGGGGAAGTACTCCTTCACGTCCTTTCCGTTCACAACAATCTTTCCGCTTCCCTCGCGCAGAAACACGCGGGCGACGGCGGTCTTCCTTCTACCAGTTCCAATAGCTATGTTCGTTACCACGGTAAACTCCTTTTAACTCAAACTTCCAGAGGCTTGGGATTCTGGGCGACATGGGGATGCTCGCTGCCAGCGTAAATCTTGACGTAGTTCACGAGCTTGCGTCCCAAGCGGTTGTGGGGAAGCATTCCCCAGACGGTCTTCCTGAGCGGCTCGGTCGGCTTGCGGGCAAGCAGGGAGCCAAAGGACTCGCTCTTGAGCCCACCGACATAACCGGTGTAGTGGCGGTAGAGCATATCCGTTTCCTTTTTTCCAGAAACGACAACCTTATCGGCGTTGATGACGACGACATAATCCCCGCACTCCTCGTTCGGCGTGTAGGTCGGCTTGTTCTTGCCACGGACAGTCGCGGCTATGACAGCGGCGACACGGCCCAAAGTCTTGCCAGACGCATCGATGATGTACCAATCGTGCTTCGTCTCGCCGCCCTTGTTGAAGACGGTCTGAAATTTCTTACCTTTCTCGTCCATGTTATATGTACCTTCAAATAAAACTTCTGGCAACCGGAGCCTTGCATCCTGCCTCGGTATGCCTACAGACAATGAGCAGTTGTCTGCAAAATGTACGCGGTAAAAAACTATAGCATTTTATTCCCCGTTTAGTCAAGTCCTTATTTGAGCAGGGCTTATTTTAGCAGGCTGCCCAAAAGGCTGACGGCGGCTCCTGCCAAATCCTGCTTGCCGCTGCTGCCGGGCTTTGCCGACCCGGGCTTCACGGTCGCGCCGGACTGCGCGGAAGAGCTCCCGCCCAAAAGGCCGGAGAGCAGGCCGCCCATGTTGCTTGAGACCACGCTGCCCAGGAGGGCTG
>CADBRC010000350.1 GCA_902796985.1 uncultured Spirochaetaceae bacterium | reverse complement strand
TCATCAGATGTGCGCGCTTTCCCGTCGGATGTTCAAAGGTCGGCATGACCCGTATATAGCTGATGGAAGCACAGCCGATCACTGCTTCGCAATCCCGTGCGAGCACCGTCGTCTGGTCCCCGGTCAGGAAATAATCCCGCGAGCAGGTACACAGCGTATCGTCAAAGGCGTAATCCGGCGCAAGTCCGTTTACAATCCGCAGCATCTCACAGCGGACGGCCATAAGGTCCTCAATATCCGCATCCGTAGCTTTCCTGATTTCTACCATGCCGCCATAGTATACTCAAACGGCCATTGTTACAAGAGAGCGGAATACCGGTACGGCCCGCCCCGGAAGCGGAACTACGCCCCGGCTGGCAGTGGAACTGCGGCCCCGGCAGTTCTGTTTTACCAACTGCGGGTCGCCCGGCAGCGAGTAAGGAAAGAAATCCCGGAGGCAGAACTGTGCCCGGCGAAAAAACGGAACGGTGTCGAGGCCACGGTGAAAGCCGATGTGCCGCGATAGCAAAAGAAGTGGTTCGCCCTACCGGACAATACTCCAGCTTTGAAAATTGTCCGGTAGGACCGGTGCCGGGCTACCTGCTCATCGTATAAATCGCGAGCATGTCCTCTTCATGGAGAAGCCGCGCCGACCCCATTGCACCGCCGACACCGACTGCGCACTTATGGGCCATGAGGGCAAGGTCCTCGTCCGTCGCCTTTACGCCCAGTTCGCGGAGGTTCGTCGGCATTTTAATCTCGCGGTAAAAAGCTTCCATCGCCTCAATTCCCTTGAGGGCTATTTCCTCGTCACTGCCGGTATTGGCAACACCCATGACGTTCAGGGCATAGCGCTTAAAGCGCGGGAGGCAGTTCTTGTACACATAGCGGGCCCAGCTGCCCCAGATTGCGGCAAGCCCCGCGCCGTGGGCGACGTCGTACAGGCCGCCCAGTTCGTGCTCCAGCTTGTGGGTCATCCAGTCGCCGCCGTCGTTTCCGCAGCCGGTGAGGCCGTTATGGGAAAGGCTTCCCGCCCACATCACTTCCGCGCGGGCATCGTAGTTCTTCGGGTCCCGCACGAGTATCTTCGCGTTTTCCTTCACCGTCCGCAGCAGGGCTTCCGCCATCGTGTCCGTCAGCTCCATGTTCCCGCCGTTCGTAAAATAACGCTCCATCGTGTGCATCATGATGTCGGTGCAGCCGCAGGCAGTCTGATAGTCGGGCAGGGTCATCGTAAGCTCGGGGTTCAGGATTGCGAAACGGGGCCGGCAGAAGTCGCTCGAATAGCCGCGCTTCACAAGCCCCTCCTCCTTCGTGATGACGGAGGAGTCGCTCATCTCGCTGCCGGTCGCCGCGAGGGTCAGGATGACACCGATCGGCAGGCAGGCGCTCACCGTCCGCTTGTAATCATAGAAGTCCCAGACATCGCCGTCGTTCGTCACGCCGTAGCCGATCGCCTTCGCGGAATCGATGACGCTCCCTCCTCCGACCGCGAGGAGGAAGTCAATGCCTTCTTTCTTGCACAGCTCGATCCCCTCATACACGAGGCCCAGCCGGGGATTGGGAACGGCACCGCCGAGCTTGACATACGCGATCCCCGCCTTGTCGAGGAGGTCCGTCACCCGCTGCATGAGCCCCGAGCGGATGACGCTTCCGCCACCGTAATGAATCAGGACTTTCTTCCCGCCGAACTCGCTGACAAGCTCGGCGACCTTGCTTTCCGTATTCCTGCCGAACACGACCTTCGTGGGGGTGAAATAATTAAAATCGAACATACCCTGCTCCTGCGCCAGAATATAACGCCTGGACTTAAAAATGCTTTTTCGGATAGTATCACGATGCTCCTTCTATCCTATATCAGCGGGAGGCCCTTTGCAAGTTAATAATGTGTTAGAAGCAGCGTGATCCATTGCCGTTCCCGGCCGGGTTGTCCTGTTCTCCTGCCCTTTAACTTTTTCCCGTTTTACGTTATGATAAAGCGTTATGAAGCTTTGCAAGGCAGTTTTTCTGGCCCTCTGCGCGGCGGCGGCGTTCCTGCTGACCTCCTGCGAGGGCGTGATAGGATACAGCGTCGTTCTCTGGACGATTGCGGATCAGGGGATAGCTGACGGAACGATTGTCCCTGTCTACCTCAAGTCCAACATCATGCAGGAATATGTCATCGACAACCCGAATACCGAGATTGTCGAGAAGATAGAGGTTCCTTTCAGTGCGCTCTCTACCCCCATGTCCAAGAAGAAGGCCCTGGAGCGGGCCGCCAAATACAAGGACTTTGAGCACCAATATGCCAAATGTGTGCTGGACGGACTTCCTATCCGCGAGTCGCCGGAGAACGGCAGCAAGCAGGTCTACCGGCTCCGGCAGGACGAGATAATCCGCGCCCTCTACAAGGGGGAGGGGGTCATTCCCACGAACGGCAAGGAGCTGCTCAAGGGTGAGTGGCTCCGCGTCATAACGAAGGGGGGCACGGCAGGATGGTGCTTCTCGCAGAACCTCCGCCTCTTCACGATGAATTCTGACGGCAGCTACGGCGAGGGGGCAGAGGAGGCCGAGGTGCAGGAGGCGGATGACGAGCTGGAGCAGATGCTGGCTTCCGTCTGGTACCCCGACTATTATCAGAAAATGATTTCCTCTAAAGAGCTTGACCTGGATTACTTCTCCGAGGATTACCGCTTTGACACGGGCAGCTCTACCGGCGAAATTATCCTCCGTCTGTACAACGTCGATGCGAGCTATCCGTACGCGGGCGTCACCAAGCTGCGCGGAGGGGTCTACCGCTTCAACGGGACGCAGATTCAGGTCACGGTTAAAAGCAAATCTTCTATAGTATTGCAGTATACGGACTCAAGCGGCAAGCCCCGCTCGTTCGGTTTTGTAACCCTGGGCGAAAACACGGACATAGCGGCACTCATAAAGAACGAGATGGAGCGGCGGCAGACCGTCCTGAGCGACCTGGCCAAGTTCGGGCCGGAGTTCTTCAGCTCCGCCTACGGAACCCTTTCCATCAGCGCAAGTTCCTTGACTGATGGAGGTACGTTCAGCTGGTCCGATTACGAGCTCGTCGTCCCGACGCTCATCAGCCGGAACTCCGGCAAGGACGGAAACGTGGCGATCCGTTACTTCCTCAGCAAGTCCCTCAAGGCTGACTGGGACGGGGTGCTCACGTTTAAATTTGACAAGAACGGCAGCGAAGTGAACCTGCTTTACAAGAAGGCTTCGGGAGGCCTCCGCCTTGCCCCCGCGCGGATAAAGGAAGAGGAAGACAGCGTGACCGGGCGCAAAATCCGTTCCGTCTCGTCTTCGTCCAGTCCCCTTGTCATGTTCTTCCAGACTGCGGCCGCAATGTCCGACGGGCAGTAGGGGGGCACGATGGCGTTCGTCCAGTTTTCCAAGCTTTCCCTCGCGTTCGGCGACAGGGACATCCTCAAGGAAGCTTCCATAAACCTGCACGCGGGCAGCAAGGCTGCCCTGACAGGTGCGAACGGTGCGGGCAAGTCCACTCTCATCAAATTGATGGCGGGCCTGATTAAGGGCGACTCCGGCGAGCGGATCGCAGAAAAGGGGGCGCGGATTTCCTATCTGCCCCAGAGCGGACTCGTGCATTCCGGCTGCACGCTGATGGAGGAGGCTGACAAAGCTTTTGAATACGGCTACGAGTGGCAGAAAGAGATAGATGCCCTGGGCGACCGCATGAAGGCGGAGCCGGATAAGGCGGGGCAGCTTGCCGTTGACCAGTCCGAGCTGCTTTCTAAGCTGGACGAGTCCGGCTGGTACCGGCGGGCTTCCCTTGCTGAGCAGGTGCTCTTGGGACTGGGATTCAGCAGGGAAGACTTCAGCAAGCGGACGGAGGAATTTTCCGGCGGCTGGCAGATGAGGATCGCCCTTGCCAAGTCCTTGATGGCAAAGCCTGATATCCTGCTCCTTGACGAGCCGACGAACTACCTTGACATAGAGGCGCGCAACTGGCTTGAGGGCTTCCTTTCCGACTTCGCGGGAGGCTTCCTTCTGGTCAGTCACGACCGCTACTTTTTGGATCATACGGTCAACGAGGTGTACGAGCTTTTTGGCGGCCAGCTCCGCCGTTACAGCGGAAACTTCAGCCACTACGAGGAAATCCGTGCGCAGGAGCTTGAGACCCTGACTGCCGAATACAAGAAGCAGCAGGAGGAGATAGCCCACCTGGAGGAGTTCATCAACCGCTTCGGCTACAAGGCAACCAAGGCCGCGCAGGCGCAGGAGCGGCAGAAGATGCTGGACAAGCTGCTTGCCAACAAGATAGAGATCCCCGAGAACCTTAAGAAGATACACTTTTCCTTTCCGGCTGCCCCCCATTCGGGCCAGCTGGTGCTTACTATACAGGAGCTGCGGAAGTCGTATGGCGGCCCGGCGGTCATTGACGGGCTGGACATCGTGGTGGAGCGGGGCGAGCGTCTGGTCGTGGCCGGGCGCAACGGCGCGGGAAAATCCACCCTGCTCCGCATACTGGC
>CADBRC010000349.1 GCA_902796985.1 uncultured Spirochaetaceae bacterium | reverse complement strand
GCGTTGGATTTCGTCAGAAAACGCAGTGGGGCTCGTCAGTTCGACAGGCGGCAAACATTGCCGGAACATTACCTTCGTGTTACCGCAGCCTGAACACGGCGGTCGGGTCCTTGACGGCTCCGTCCCGGTATATTTTTCCTGATTCTATCAGAGGATTCAAAACCTCCGTAAGGAAGCGGCTCCTGCTCTTGTATGAGGTCACGGCCTGAAGCTCCTTTGTTGACCTTGGGCTGTCCTGAAGAAGCGCGAGCACCTTCTCCGAATCTGTCTGCTCGGCGAACAGGGGTTCCGACTGATACAGCCTGTCAAACAAGCGCAGATCCAGGAAACCGGGGTAAATCATGACGCAGGGCTGTTTGTCCGCAGGAGAATCCCTGTAGCTCTCCATCATCGCCTGAAAGCCGGTCCCTCCGCGTTCCATAAGGTTCGCTATGTCAAGGCAGGCAGCGATAACCGTGTTCCGCCTGATTGAGGGGATGGCTCCGACGGGATATTCGCTGTAATCCTTTGGAAGCAGCCATGACCCGGGCGAGACTATGTCCATCCGGTCACTGTAAATATCGATGTCAATCTGGGTTCCGCCTATCGAGTAATCCCTGTGCGCAATCGCATTCACTACGGCCTCGCGGACGGCTTCCCGCGGATATGAGCGTACTTCCTCCCTTCCGCCTGAATCCGTTTTCTTCCAGCCCGTCTTCGTATTGCGCTCGATGAACCCCAAAGCCTGGGACAGCCCCTTTGCCAGGTTGCCCTTTATCCGTTCGCTGTCAAGGACCGTACCTGTCTTGTCGTTCCCGCGCCACAAACGGCAGCATATCAAGCTGTCATCTCCGGCATAATCATCCCTGAACATGACAAGACCGGATTTCGCATGGCCATCCTTGGAAACGGCCTCCTCATTCTGCAGCTCCTTTAAAGATGGGGAAGTGCCGTCGCTCCTGTATTCCTTGCACAGCGCGATATAGTCCGACCAGTCTGTCTCGGAGTAAACGATGTCGGATGTCTCGTTGTCAATCCCGGATTTCCTCTTGCCCAGGGAAATTATGTCTTCAGGTGTTGCCGGAACCGAATTCCCGTCACCCTTCACGTATACGGTCTCGTTGAAGTCGCCATCCCGGTAACGGACGACGGATTCAGACGGCAAGACCTTTATGGCAAGAACGAATCTTTCAGCCTTGTCATCCACACTTCTCATCTGGAAGGAGAAATGTGCGTGGGGAAAGATGTGCCTGTCATTGACGAGAGAGACAAGGTTCTTTGCCTTGTCGATTTCTTCCATATTGAGGCCGAACGCTTCCCGCTCGTTCGATACGCCGACGAAGATGTACCCTCCGTCACTGTTCGCATAGGCGACAATCGTCTTCGCCCATTTCACGGGATTCTCAGGATTGAGAGCGGCCTTGAATTCACATCGGGCATCTTCCATCAGGACATCCGGGTACAAATCGCTTATCTTCATTTACAGACCCTTCAGCAAACCATTATAGCAGACATTGCCGAACATTGCCAAGACATTGCCGGACATTGCCGGACATTGCCAAGACATTGCCGGAACATTGCCAAGACATTGCCAAGACATTGCCGAAACATTGCCGGATGGAGGCCGGTTCAAAAGAAGTCGGCCCCGTTAGATGCGTTGGCTATGTTTACTCAAAGCGTGCCCGCACGCTGTCGGTGAACTCCTCCGCATCGGCAAAGGTATCCTTGAACCCGGCGAAGTAGCCGCCCAGGGTTTCTTCCGCCCGGACGCAGCCGGTAAACGTGATGTTCCACGGTTCGTGCGGCTCGAGGAGACAGTCGTAGAGGGCATCCAAATTCCTTCCGTAATAGTCGGGGAGGGGAAGGCTCCGGGCAAGCAGGTCATGCAGGGCCGCCTTGTCCTGTACGTCCGAGAGGTCAATCGTATAGTCCATCCGTCCCCCGCTCACTCACTGCCGTAGAGCAGCTCGAATGTCTCGTAGTGGTCGCCCGTGTAGTAGACCAGGCCGTCGTTGGAGAGGACGATCCGCTTGGCCCCTCGCGACTTCTTGCCCCGCGTGTCTATGTCGCACTCGGTGTAGGTGCGGCCTGTCTTTTTGGGAAGGAGGCCCTCCCGGTTGCCGAATCGGTCGCCGCCGATGCTCTTGCCGGGGGCGGCGTCGTCCACGCTGCCGTATCTGTCACCCCATCCCAGTTTCTTGGCCTCGGCCTTGGTGATGAAGTTGCCCGGCAGCTTGCCGTAGAGGTGGATGTAGAGGGCGACGTCCTCCTTGCTCGTGTACGCCCCGGTTACGGGCAGGCTGGGGGTGGGCGTGTCCTCTGTGATTTCTTCAAGCAGGGGGGGCCCTCCATTCAAACCGCACCAACCAGGAGGCGGGAGGGGAGCGCTTGCATCATCCGGCGGGGCAGCCTCGGTTTGTTCCGGGCTGTCGGCCAGCACGGGTGTGACCGGCGGCGGGGCCTCAGGCCCGGCGGACTCGACTGCTTGCGCCGCCGTACCTGCTTCTTCCGCGTCAGGAAGCAGGACTGCGACCGTCGGCTTGTCCGCTCCTCCTATAATCTCTGCGGTCCCGGCCTCCGTTTTCCGCGACCATTTCCTGAATGCGACGATGGCGAGCAGGACCAGGCAGATTATGTAAAGAATCTTCCGCAGTTTGGCCTTATTCTGGCCGCTTGCCTTGCTCGTGCCGCCGTTCGTGTCCGTGCCCTTAGTTTCCATAGGCCGCCTCCAGCTGGGCCAGCTCTTCGGCATATACGTCTATGCCGCTCTTCCAGAATGATTTGTCGCGGATGTCGAATCCTGCCTTCCGGCACAAATCCTCGCAGGACATGTTGCCCGTGTCGGCAAGGAGCTGTTCGTAGCTCTCCGTGAACGCTTTTCCTTCCGTACGGAATTTGGCGTAGAGGGCGGCGGCAAACAGCTGGCCGAATGCGTAGGGAAAGTTGTAGAAGTCCAGCTCCGTGCTGTAGTAGTGGCACTTGAGCGCCCACATGTATTCGTGACGCTCATCGTCAAGCCCGTCCCCGTAGCTTTTTTCCTGGGCTTCGGCCATCATGCGGCAGAAGTCGTCCGCGCCCAGCTCGCCTTTCTCCCGGCCTTCAAAGACGGCCTTCTCAAAGTAGAATCGGGAAAGGATGTCCACCAGGACCTGGGCCACGTCCTGCAGGTCCATCTCGATGATGCGGCATTTGTCGGCTTCGGATGCGCTCGCGATCATGTCCTGCTTGACCAAGGTCTCCGCGAAGGTGGAGGCCGTTTCCGCCAGGGTCATGGGGTAGTCGAAGAAGAGGGGGCTTTTCCCCTTCATGCAGTGGAAGTGGAATGCGTGCCCCAGCTCGTGGGCCAGCGTGATGATGTCCGGAAACTTGCCGCTGAAG
>CADBRC010000348.1 GCA_902796985.1 uncultured Spirochaetaceae bacterium | reverse complement strand
ATAAACAAAATTCCTGTAAAGCCGACAATAAGGATATGAAAGCAAGAAGATTAGCCATCGTTTTTGGACTTTGTTTCACGGCCTCTACGCTTTTCGCTGAGATGTACAAGGAGAACGTTGTTGCCTCGTTCTACGCCGATAAGTTCAATGGCAGGCGTACTGCCAGCGGTGAGATTTTCGATACGAACGGATATACAGCAGCTCACAAGACCCTTCCCTTTGGGACGGTGCTGAAGGTGACCAACCTGGACAACGGCAAGTCGGTCAAGGTTCGCATCAACGACCGCGGTCCCTTTGTTCAGGGGCGGGAAATTGATGTCTCCAAGGCTGCAGCCCAGGAACTTGATATGATTGGAAGCGGAACCGCGAAGGTTTCGCTTGAGATAGTCGATGAGACGGAGGGACCGTCATCTTCCAAATCGGTAGCCTATTCCTCCAGTACGGATGAAGACGAAGATGAGGATCCCTATGGCAGTTATGACTATGATGATGAGGATGATTATGCAAGCTCCTCGTCTAGTGGCAATACGGGCTTCTCGTTTGGAGGTAATGCCCCTTTTTCAACATCCTCGGGCAGCAGCGATGCGTATGCCGACTATGATGAGGATGAAGGTGAAAATGAGGATGAGGAAGATGAGCCTCTGCCGCCGCCCCTTCCGCCAGCTAAGACGGAGACCAAAACCGTAAAGACGACGACCACCACTACTACAACGACAACCACGACTCCCAAGCCGAAAGCTGAGGAGCCCAAAGCGAAAACCGAGGAGCCTGTTGTCGAGGAGACTTCTGCAAAGCGGTGGGATATACAGCTTGGTGCCTATTCTAACGAGGGCAATGCCAAGGTGATGGCTCACAAGCTCCTGCAGGCGGGCTTTGAAAATGTTGCCTACCAAAAGGTCGGTAATATTATCCGTGTCGTCCTTCGCGACATTGATGAGGCCGACTTGGACACGTATCAGACTAAACTGGACGAGAGCGGCTTTTCAAGCTACATCGTCCGCGAGAGGAAGAACATAATAAAGAAGGATTAGGGCTACAATAATGCGACCGGGTCCACGTCTGCCTCTATGTAGACGTGGCCTGAGGGAGCGTAGTTCCTTATGAATGCGGATGCCGCCCTTTGCAGGGGCGGCATTTTTTTACCCCGCATGATTATCTGCCACCTCCAGTTGCCCGCTATCATTTCGAGGGGACATTGGGATGGTCCCAGTATGTCGAATTCCCTGCTGCTGTTTTCCTTCATGAGGATTTCTGCCGCTCCTACCGCCGCTTTCTCTGCCTCACCGGGAACGGGAGAGCGGAATACAAGCCTGAGCAGGCGGGCATAGGGGGGGAAGGCCAGTATTTTTCTCTGCTCTAATTCTCTTTTATAGAATTCTCCGACCTGTCCCCGCACAGCGAGGTCGATGGGCGGCATATCGGGGGAATAGCTTTGCACGATGACTTTCCCACCCGGGGCAAACCTGCCGGCCCGTCCTGAAACCTGCGTTATGAGAGCGAACGTTCGTTCGGCAGCACGAAAATCAGGCATGTGCAGGCCACTGTCCGCAAGAATAACACCTACCAGTTGTAAGTTTGGGAAATTAAGTCCTTTGGCGACAATCTGTGTTCCCAGCATGATGTCATAGTCGCCTTTTCTGAATGCGTCCAGTTTTTCCTCAAGCTCGCCCCGGCTTTTCAGGCTGTCGCTGTCCACCCGGATGACCTTTGCCGCTGGGAATTTTGCCCGGACTTCGTTCTCTACGAATTCCGTCCCGAAGCCGAAGTAACCTATGTCGAGCGACAGGCAGTGCGGGCACTGGTGGGGAGGCTCCGTGGAATATCCGCAGTAGTGGCACTTGAGCCGGTTCTCCGCCTTGTGGTAGGTCAGCGTCACGGAACAGCTTTTGCATTTGAGCTCGAAGCCGCAGCTGTTGCAGCGGAAGAAGTTGGTGAAGCCCCTCCTGTTTAGAAAGAGGATGGCCTGCTTTTTCGTGCGGAGGGCATCGGCGACGGCTTTCTCCAGTTTTGGAGAGAGGCTGCTCCCATCGGAATTGCCCTCTGTACAGAGGTTGACGCATTCCGTTGTTGGCAGCTCTCCGCCTGCAAGTCTCTTGGTCAGGGCGTGCCTTGCGATGATGCCCTGCGCCATCAGCTGCCAGGCTTCGACGGAGGGGGTTGCAGACCCCATGACAAGGGGAATGCCGAGCGTCCGGCTCCGCTGCATGGCGACCTGCCTGGCATGGTAGCGGGGGGAAGAACCGGATTTGTAAGAACCGTCATGCTCTTCGTCGATTATCACCAGTCCCAGGTCCGGAACGGGGGCGAATATTGCGCTCCGTGCCCCGATGACAACTCTCGCCTGGCGTGACAGGATGCGCTTCCACTCGCCGAGCCTGTTGCTGGGGGTAAGGGCCGAATGCAGGACAGCTGCCGTGTCCCCGAATCGTCTGACAACGGCTTTTGTCACCTGCGGGGTCAGGCCAATTTCCGGGACCAGGTAGATGACCCCCTTTCCTTGGGCCAGTACCCGCTCGGCTGCCGAGAGAAAGACTTCGGTCTTGCCGCTGCCAGTCATGCCGTAGAGGTAATGGAAAACACTGTTCCCGTCAAGAATTCCGTCTACGGCATCCTGCTGCTCCGCGCTCAGCTCTTTTTTGCTCCAGGCCTCTTCGTCAGCTGCGAACGAAAAGCCCCCTGCCGAAGTTTCCCTCTTGCCGGAGGGGAGCATTGCGAATATCGTCTCCCCTATGGAAGAAAGGTAATAGGAACTTACCCAGCGGGCAAGGGCGTACAGTTCTTCAGTAAGCACAGCTTCCTTGTCGATGAATCTGGTAACCTGCCGTATTTTTTCCTTGGGAACGGTACAGGAGGAGGGGAGTTCGGTGGAAAAGCCGGTCACGATGCCGGTCAGCCTTCTGGATCCGAACGGTACCTGAACGCGGCGGCCGAAGGTATGTTCCATCTCTTCCCCTTCCAGTCCGCACTTGTAGCTGAATGTCTGGTTCAGGGGGAGGTTCAGGGCGATGTCAACGAAAAAGCTCATGCGCCCGGCCTAGCCCTGCCGTGACTTGAACGGCCCGTCGTAGCCGGGGGCGTTCTCTTCAAGCCATGCGCGGAGAACCTTCAGATCTTCCCATGCGGGCCGCTTGAGGCTTTCGTCGCGGAGGAGGGCACTGGGATGGTAGGTGGCGGTCAGGGGAATCCCCTTGTAATCGTAGAAGCGGCCCCTCAGGCGGCTTATGCCTTCGGATGTGGCGAGCAGGTTTTTTACCGCGGTACTTCCGACGGCAAGGATGACCTTTGGCTTGAGGACGTGAATCTGGGCTTCCAGGTAGGGGGAGCAGGCATCCGCCTCTCCCGGAAAAGGTGTACGGTTGCTTGGCGGCCGGCACTTGACGATGTTCCCGATGAAGCAGTTCGTGTCCCGGGAAAGGCTTATTGCGGCGAGCATTTTGTCCAGAAGCTGGCCGGCAGGTCCCACGAAGGGACGGCCGGATCTGTCCTCCATCTCGCCCGGGCCCTCTCCGATGACCATGACAATGGGGGCCGGCACACCTTCTCCCGGAACCGGGTTCGTGCGTCCGGCATGGAGCTGACAGTTCTGGCACCGGGCAATCTTGTCTGCAATGGTCTGGAGGCTGATGCCGGATGCCTCTGCCTGTGCGGCAGCTGTCTGTGCGGCTACGGCTGGCGTACTTGACGCCTGCCCGCCGGAGATGGCCTCCGGGTCTGCCTGAGGTGGCTCGATGTCATCCTGAAAAGTGAACAGACCTTCGTCCAGGCTCCTGTCCGAGTAGCCCGATATTCCTGCGGAGACTGCCCGCACGAAGCTGAGGATGTTCTTTTTCTCTGCTGCCGTCATTTGCAAGCAGTATATCCCATACTTGTAACTTGGACAATACGCCGTGTGTTTTTTTACAAAAGCTGCCGATAAATGATTTTCAGAGGTCTGTCTGCATAAATGAAAAAGAGCCATAAGGCGTTCTTGCCTACATTCTTATCTATTCTCCTTTGCTCATTGGGCAATGCTCCCGGATATGCGAGGGGGGGACAGGAGCTTGTGAACGCGGGCAGCTGGGTCTACGATGCTCTTGCCGCCATGGCGATAGAGTCTGGAACCGTTGACTTTTCCGATCAGGCCCCCCTTTCCGTTGACGAGCTGAGGACTTATTTGGACGAGATAGACTATGACATCCTGAGCCCTGCGGGAAAATCCCTGTACAGACGGGTGGTCGAGTACTTTGACGACGACGATCTGGCTTTCACAACCGACATAATCCAGCTGGGCATTCGTCCGGAGATGAACCTGGAGGGCTACTACAAGTTCAACGACAATCTTGACTGGGTGTACGGACGATATGACAAGAAGCCCCTTCTTTATGCGCCGGTATTCCTGAACTTGATGGACTACGCGACGCTCGGAATGGACCTTGAGGTCGGCATAAACAAGAAGCAGATGCAGGCCAAGGATGATTACACCAACGTCCCCCTCAGCGACAAGCAGATAAACATGGACTTTCCCAAGACGGGATATCTTTCTGCCGGATATAAGTTTACAGATAAAACGGGCATAAATCTGAGGGTCGGCATGGGGGAGCAGGATGTGGGCCGTACCCTGACCGGATCCATCATACACAGCCGCTATCTGACCGGAACGAGCTGGGCCAACCTGGAGATTTTCAATCCCAATGTCCGTTACAACATGAATGTGACACAGCTGAACGTAGACAAATACATGTATACGCACAGGCTTGACTTCCGCTTCTTCGACAAGCTCAGCGTGTCGGTGCAGGAGTCCACGCTGGCTTACAGCCCTTTGGAACTGCGTTTCCTGAACCCGCTGACGGTTTTCCACGGAATGCACAACTGGAAGGACTACTT
>CADBRC010000347.1 GCA_902796985.1 uncultured Spirochaetaceae bacterium | reverse complement strand
GGTATCCGTAGCCTCAGCCCCGGCAGCGGTCTCAATGTCTTCGTTCTCTTCTTTTTCCTCGTTCATTTCTTTAACCTTGCTAGAAACATAATAAAAGCCGTCAAAAAACGTCAAGGGAAGAACGCGTATTTTTTTATGACATGCGGTTTTTCAGTTGCCGGCCCGCCCCCGGAACACGAGCTTTTTCCCGAATATACTGTCCTTCACATAGACCCTGGCCTCCGTACCGTCCCAGCACAGCTCGCCGTCGTAGGAACCTATGTCCAGAAGACCCTTTCCTTTGTCGGGTATCGGGGCCTTCCTGCCGGTTACGACGGAGACGACCGTAAAATCGGCGGGGAAGCGGAACTTTTTGCCCCCGTCCAGAATGAACTGCGCAGACCCCTTGAGCCGCATCAAAATGGTCGTTCCGTCCTCCTTCTGTATCAGGAACCAGGGGAAGAGCCCCTCCGTCCTGAACGGATCCATCGTGTCGCCCCCGCCCGCCATCTGGGAGGAAAGCCCCGCGTCCTGGTAATAGGAAATGAAGGAATTGTGGAAGCCCGCCTTCAGCTCAGCTTCCTCCTCGCCCGCGTCAACCGCCTTGAGCAGCTTGCCGTAGTAGCGAAGGCGTATGTCCACCAGCTCCAGCATGGCAGGATAGGTCCAGTCGCTGTAGGCAAGCAGGTCCCGGTAGAGGCTGGCGTTGGTGTTCATGATGTCCCAGCCGAAGCTCGTCATCTGCTTTATCTTGGGAACGTTCAGCTTGTTCAGAAGCGTCACCCTCGTTATCAAATCCAGAAGGTTATACCCCCAGCGGGACAGCTCGGAGCTGTCGCGGGAAGCATTGTTCTCCTCTATCGCCGCCCGGAGTTTCTTTCCCAGTTCCCTGTTCGCAGCAATCTTGTCCTCAATCAGCTGCCGGTCACCCGGGCCGTATGTCCGCCCCTCGTCCAGAAGGTACCAGGCTTCCATCGGGCTTTCCAGATCGGATCCCTCCTGAAAGAGCATCGTGCTTCCACGAAAGACAAAAGGATGAATGTCCCTGCCGTCGCGCGTCATGAAAATCTTGTAGGAGCTGCCGAGCTTTCCCCCGTCCATGTCAATCTCGTAGTAGTCGGTCGTCGCAAGGGCGGAATAGACAAAGAGGGAATGGTTCTTGCCCTTGAAGAGGTCCGTAAGGATAGTCCTGAACGGCTCGGAGAAGGACTCCAGCTTGCGCTCGTCCAGCTCCGGGGTAACGAAGTAATTACGGGGACTGCCGTCAAAGCCCGGCGATTTGCGGAGCAGGTAGGTCCACTTCTCCACCGGGAAGAGTGTACAGGAAAAGCTCTCGTTCTCAAATGACATTGTGAGCTGACAGCGGTCCTCGGAGGAAAGGGCGGGACCGGACACGGAACAGCGGATGCCGTCAAGCTTGCTGCCGTCCTTCGTGATGTAGCCCTCATAGGAGAAGGTCAGCTCCTTGCCGTATTCTTCTTTAGAAGGGTCGAGCCATACGCTCTCGTCCAGATGCAGGTCGGCGGGAACAAAGGACCACTTGTTCTCGTAGAGCATCTTGCGCCAGTAGCCGATTGTCCCGTCCTTGTTGCAGCCTGCAACGCGGAGCTCCCGGGTATAGTTGCCCTGCCCCGTCTGGGCTATGCTTATCATCTTGGTGAGCCTTGCCTTTCCTTCAAGCGGAATCGGCACCTGTCTGGCCCAGTCTTCGGCGGGAAGCGCCCAGGCCGTATAATTGGAAAGGTAGTCGTCTCCCCGAAGGCTCTGCTTCTCATTGTCGTAGGTATAAAGGAAGAACATGGGGTCGCAGCCCATCGTATCAAAGTCTATGAGCCGGGTGTACATGGTTCCCCGGTTGCCGATCAAGAATATCGTGTCTCCGGAGACGCTGATGTTCTCGGCAATGAAGCTGCCGTGCTCCGGGCACTCGATGTAGCGGCTGAAGTCCGGCGGCAGGCCCGAGTCGCAGAAGCGGATGTGCTGGCCGTCCTCGGTCAGGAAGTAGAAGGTCTCAAGCCCCATCGTTCCCCAGTGGTGCTGGTTGCCGTAGCGGTCTTCGTACCAGAGGATTTCCTCCCGTCTGGCCCCCATGCTCCAGCCGCGCTTGTTCAGCACCATCTCGTTCTGCTGTACGTAGCGGTTCCTCGGGAAGCCGTACGTCCGCGTCCATTTGAAAAGCTTCTGCCTCAGGACTTTCTTGAAGTAAACCGTATACATTATGCCCTGATCGTCGAAGGCGTAAAGGGTATCCGCGTCGCAGGCAATCTCCCGTATAGCGGAGGGAGTGTCGAACTTGTCGCCGCCCGCCGTCCTGAAGGGAAGGCCCGACTTGAGGAAGAGCTCCCACTTGTCCGATCCCGGCTTTTTGGCGTATATACGGCCGTCCGCGAGAGCGAACTCATAGTACTTGCAGTAGGACTGGGTCATCGTACGGATGTGTACTTTATCCGGCAGGAAGCCGGATACGTCCTGGGTTTTGGACAGGTCGTGCAGGACAGGCTCAGGCTTCTGCTTCTCAAAGCCCGGTTCCCAGGCATGCACGAAAAGGGAAGCGGCGAGCATAAAAAGGGCGGTGCAAAGGTTCTTTCTCATACTACAGGTCATAAATCATAGCCTGTAGCATAAAATAATGCAACAGCCCGCCCCGGCCCCCTTGGGTCGGGCGACTGCGAGTCAGGTGTCAGGCGTGATGTCGTAAATTCAACAATCATTTTTGGGTGCCATAAACGGACGTTTTTGGGTGTGTTAAACGGACGTTTTTGGGTGCCGTAAACGGACGTTTTTGGGTGTGTTAAACGGACGTTTAGGGGCGGGCTGCAGCCG
>CADBRC010000346.1 GCA_902796985.1 uncultured Spirochaetaceae bacterium | reverse complement strand
GAACGACGAGGATGCCCCCTGGTGCTTCAACGGCAAGCCCACCCGGGACTGGATAAACAGGGGGCTGCCGGCATTTGAGGCGAAGAAGTCAGGGGACGGATTCAGCCTGGGAGAGTTCGGCAGCTGCAGGCTTGCTGTCTCCGGCGCGAAAGCCCCGGACGGGAGCGATGCCCTCAGGCTGGAAAGCACCTTCTCGCTGACATCAGCCGTGGACGAGTACCCGCGTGTCGGGCTCAAAGTTGACATACCGGCCTGTTTTGACAGGGTCCGCTGGTACGGTGACGGTCCGCATGAAAACTACAATGACCGCCGTTTCTCCGCCCTGCGCGGAATGCATGAGATGAATGCCCGTGACCTTGAGGTGCGCTACGTCGTGCCGCAGGAGAACGGCAGCCGTCAGGGGGTCTTCTATCTGGAGCTGGGCGCGGCGGACGGCAGGAAGCTCCGCTTCCAGTCGGCACGGCCGTTCAGCTTCAGCTACCTGCCCTACACGACGGAGGATCTGTTCCGCTGCGAGCACCGGAACGAACTGGTTGACCTGACAAAGGGAGAGGGGGGCCACTGGGTTCTGATACTTGATGCCGCCCACCGGGGTGTCGGTACGGGTGCATGCGGCCCCGATACGATGGAGGCCTACCGCATCCGGCCGGGAAGCTACGCCCTGAACCTGCTGATGTGGTAGCCTGATGAGCGGTGCGGGGGAGCTGCTAGAGCTTTTCCCGCGCCCGCATTTTGACGGAAAGGTTTTCCAGCTCTTTGTGGAAGTCGCCGCCCCGGTCTGTTCCGGCAATCGCCTTGTCACAGAGGAAGTCCAGGCGGGTCAGGGTGGTCAGTATCTCGTATTCCATCTTGGAAGCTTCCAGATTGGCGGAAGGGAGCAGTGTCTGGGCGCTGGCGGACATTTCGGTGAGAACCTGCTTTTCTCCGCCGTAAGAGCCGTTCAGCGCAAGGGCTTTGTCGTTTATCCGTTTGACGGCGGACTGTATGCGCTCCACGGACGCACGCCGCTCCTTCTTGTCGTTTTCGCGCATCCGCCTGTTCTCTGCGCTTTTCGCGCTGAGGTCGGACAGGACGAAGAGCAGTATCCATGCCGCCGCCGCGCAAATGCCGCGTTCCAGAGGAAGGAATTCTGAGCGGACAAAGAGGACTATGCCCGCGATTCCCGCACAGAAGAGTATATATGGAAGAATTTGAAAACTGCTCCGGACTACCCATCCGGCATTGTTTTTGACCGTTACGTCGTTCATATCATGCTGGCTCCTGCATTTTCGTGTTCCATCGCAGCCCTGGACTTCATCCGCTTCTTCATGTCGTACATCAGGCTGTCAGCCCGCTGCTGGGCCTGTATGAAGTCCTCCCGGGAATGTGGTTTGAACATGGCCCATCCGTAGGCAACGGTGAACTTCTGCTCCGTCTCTTTCTGGGAGGCAACCTTCCTGTCAAATTCCGCAAGCAGCGCCCGCACCTCGTCCTCGTCCAAATCCTCCAGAAGGCAGATGAACTCATCGCCGCCTATCCGGTAGATGTTGCCCTTGTCGCCGAATGTCTCCTTCATGCAGTCGCAGAAGGCTTTGATTACTTTGTCGCCGACCAGGTGTCCCAGGGTGTCGTTGAGCTTTTTCAGGTTGTTCATATCGAACATTATCAGGCAGTAAATCCTGCCCATGTGCTCTTCGTAGTCGAACTTCTCGACGAGGTAGAACCATGCGGTCTTGCTGGAGACTCCCGTGTTGAAGTCCACCAGGGCGAGCTTTTCGTACAGCTGCGCCTCTTTGATTTTCTCGAATTTTTCGACCGTCTTCTGGTAAACGACGACGGTCAGTGAGAAGAACATGAAGATGAGGGCTACGGTCATCCAGAAGTCCGTCCATGTCTTGGAACGGGATGAGCGCAGGAGTATGACCATTGCGAACATCAGGATGCTGACTCCCATGGAGACGCAGAAGCTGAGCTTCAGGAACCTGCTGGAGAAACGCATCGTGAACATTATGAGGTAGGTGATGTAGACGCAGATGGCCATGAACATCACGTAGAGCATGATTGCACTGCTGGTTATCTGCACGGTGCCCGTAAACTGCAGGCCCAGCTGCAGGGCCGCGAAGTAGAGGATGATGCCCGTGAACACATTCGTCACGCCCTTCATTCTGGGGGGGGTGAGCGAGCGGGTGAACATGAGGGCGAAGCAGAGGATGAGGAACTGGAGCATGTACTCCAGACACCAGTGCAGCGGCTGGCTGCCGAAGAAGAACTGAAGGATGCGGGATTCCTCCAGCTGCCAGATGCCTACGGAGAGATCCGTCAGTCCCAGGTAAATGAGCGTCAGGTCCGGCTTCTCGTTGTCAGTTCTGGAAAGCGTCGTAATGCCCAGAAGCAGGACAATCGTGCCGAATATGCAAAGCATTATGCCCAGATACAGCTTG
>CADBRC010000345.1 GCA_902796985.1 uncultured Spirochaetaceae bacterium | reverse complement strand
AGGCATTCCCTCATAAAGAGCATTCCCGATTAACTATCGCACAGGTATGCCCAAAAGTCAAGAAAAACCTTTGTTTTTAAAACCTTTTTTTCTAAAAACTTTTTCTATCAGGAAGCCCCCGGAAGCCTTGCCTTCCTAGGATGCCCTTGCTGCTTAGAATGTGAAGACCGCCGTTACCGTCGCTCCCGTGTTATCGTACGTACTGTCGACTGCCAGGAAGCGGTAGGCCTTAACCTGGAACTGGAAGTCCGACGTGCACTGGAGCTTGAGCTCCGTGTAGTACTGCCAGCCCTGATATTCCACGATGTTCTCCTTGTAGCTGAAGAGCTGGTCCGAACCCAGTGTTACGAGGAACTCCCTCGTCGGCTTGAACGCGGCGGAAAGCCCGTACTTTATTGCAGACGAATGCTCCGGACTGAATCTCATATAAGATATCGGACTGCTCGTGAAGCCGTAGAAGGGGTCGTAAATCCCGTTGTTGCCCGATGCGTATGTCAGTTCCCCGGAAATGGCGAGGGAGTGGAAATTCGTAAAGTAGGTCAGCTTAAGCTTGCTGAGGTTTGCCAGACCGTCGAAGGCCGACTTGCTGGAGGATTTATCCCCGTAGGTCGAGAAGGTCGTCGAGATGTTGTACATCAGGTCTGAGTAGATGAGCGGGCCGTACAGTCCGCCCGTTATATAGAAGCGGTCGAATTCGTCCTCTATCTTGCTCGGACCTTCCGTGTTTATCGCCATGCTTGCCTCTATGTAGGGGGTCTGGTTGGCGATGAGGTAAGGGAATGTCAGGCTCGCAGAGCTGAGGAAGTAAGGCTCCGCCCAGACATAGAGGGAGCGTCCCACATCTGACCTGACTGCGGCCCAGTCAACCGTGCGCATGACGTCGGAAATGTTGACTTTCCTGCTTTTCTTCTGGTAATCGTCTATAACCTTGTTGATATGTCCAAGATATACATTGTAGAGGCTGCTGGAAACCAGGCTGGACCAGTAGTTCTTGCCGGAAGAGTTGATTGTCAGCGTATTCTTTGCATTCAGGAGGCCGGTGTAGCCCGCGTAGACCCCGAACTGCATCTTGCGTGCGGAGTAGCCCAGGTACAGACCGTCTATTTTCTGGTTGATGATGGTCGCAGTCTTATCGGCTACCGTAAAGCGGCCGAGCGACAGGGAGAATCCCCCCTTCTCGCTGTAATTGTTGTAGTAGAAACGGAGCAGGTCAATGTCCGGAACGAGATTTATGTATGAGATCGTGTCGTAGCTGTTCTCCTGCTGGTACTTGAGGGATGCCTGCCCGGCAAGCCCGAAGGAGGAGTCGTCGATGAAGGGCAGGTCAAACCAGCCCAGGAGCTTGCAGGTAGAGACTTGATGGGCCCGAATCCAGTCAAGCGGCCTTCCGCCGCCATTTCCGGCTGCTCCGCCAGAGACAATGAACTGTGTTCCCGCGTCAAGGGCGATCGCGGGACAGGGGAGGAACAGAAGTGCTGCTAATACAATTTTACTTATACTTTTCATTTAATTTTTCTTGCTCATTTATAAAATCGCGGGTCCTGCGTTCCTGACTGTCCCTCTCGTGGTGCTCGATGCACCTCGTTACTATGTTCAGGGCTTCCGCACCCGTAATGATTCTTTCCTGTGTATACTGAGACGGTATGTACTTGAATGCCCTCAGCTCTTTCCAGGCGTAGTAGGGGCTTTTGAAGGTGCTGTAGCCTATGCTGTCTACGACATACCATGCACCGCAGCAGATGTTGCAGAAATTTGCGAGGGGAATCGCTGCCTCGCTGTTTCCCATGTATTTTGCCTTTACGATGCTGTTGTCAATGAGGGCGGATATTGCCTCTTCATCACTGGCCTCATCGCTGACCAGACCAAGATATGTGGCCGCAAGATAGCTCGCCTGCCCGTAGGTGACGGTCTCAGAGTTCAATATATCCAGTATCTTGTCCGCCGACTGGGCCCAGGAGCATACGCCCAGGACACACAACAGACCAGTCAAAAACAATCGCCTCATACAGCTCTCTTTTTATCCCACACCCGTTACCATTTTAGCAAATACTCCGATAAAATGCAATATTCCGCGGAAGAAAAAATCCTGCCCGGAGTGCCCTTTAAAAGAATCCCTTTATGGGATATAATGGAAGGAAACGGGGCAAAAAGTAAGAATATACAGGAGCTGGTTTTGAAAAAGAAAGAGAAAAAAGCGAAGAAAGGCGAGATGGAAAGCGCTGTTTCCGGCAAGAAGGGTTTCTTCAGGAAACGGATGGATCTCTTCGTGCCTTTTGTCATGGTGCTGATATGCGGTCTGCTGGCCTTTTGGGGCATTTTTGAGGGCATGGAGTTCCGTGTGTACGATATGGAGATGCGGGCGGGCCGTCCCGTGGACAAGTCCGATGAGATACTCCTTATAGACATAGACGATATTTCCATCGATGATGTCGGCGTATGGCCCTGGAGCCGCGACATAGTGGCGGATATCCTTATAAGAATGAAAGAGTTCGGAGCAAGCGACATCGTATTCGATATTGAGTACCTGCAGAAGTCAGGCAGGGCGCTCGTTTCCAACGCGGAAAGTCTGGTGGATGAATCCTTGGAGACGGCCAGACAGAACCTCGATTCCCTTATGGGGCAGTTTGCCGATGCCGCCGTCTCTGGCATGTACTCTCCGGAGGAGCTTTCGGAGATTTCCAGTCAGATGGGCGACTACGTGGGCGCGTCCCTTGAGGGGGTCAGGGCGGCCACAAGCTCCATTTCCCGTGACAACGACGACTACCTGGCGCGTGCCCTGCAGTTCTTCGGCAATTCCTGGATGACGATAAACGCCGGAATGTCATACGAGCTGGACATGCTGGATTCCCTGTCAGAGGCAGAGATGAACGACGAGTACCTCCAGTTCATCCAGGCCCGCGACTGGGCGGCTTCCCGCCTGCTGCTTACGGGCCTGTCCGACCCGGACGGCCGCATAGAGTCCGGGAACGATGCGACCATGAAGGAGCAGGAGGCTTACCGGGGCTTCTACCCTGCCAGGCTGGAATTCCTCAGGGCCGCCAAGGGTGCGGGAGCGACTAATGTCGTCGTTGACAGTGACGGAAGCCGCCGCCGCCTGGAGCTCTTCCATCATCTGGATCCCTCCAAGAAGTTCTTCTGGTCCAACGAAGGAAACGGCTGGCAGCCCCGCGAGGCGGACACGGATTACTACGTGGGCCAGCTCGCGCTCAGGCCGCTCCTGAATTACCTGGGGGTGGAGTCCATTGAGCGCACGAAGTTTGCCTACATACTGCGCGGTGCCACGTTGCCCTCACAGCACAGGAAGGTGGACATCCGGATTCCGCTGGATGAAAAGGGCCGTATGCTGATTAACTGGTCCCACGACCTGTATGCAAGCTCGTTCAAGGAGCACGTCTCCGCCGCCTTCGTCTACGAGCTGGACAGGGCCGAAGAGCGGATCTACCAGAACCTCAGCAACGTGACGAGAATCCGCATGACGGACGAGGAGGGCTGGGATCTTCCTTATTATACTGCCGCAAGTGAGATTCTGGACGAATACCGGCAGATAACCGAGATGAAGGCCGACATGCTGCGCCGCTGCAACGGCTATGATGCGGACGGGCTTGCGATAGGCGGGGGCATACAGGACGAGGAGTATGACAACTACTTTGCCCTCAGGCAGGACTTCTACGGCAAAATCGGCCAGTACGTCGAGGCCGGCTTCAAGGACGGCGTCCTTGAGCTGCTTGCCTCTTTGGACGACGGCAGCAACTCTGACAGCATCGCCCAGATTTCGGACGATATGGGTGCTGCTTTTGACGGCATTGCGACCGACTACAAGACCTTCATGAGCTACTACGAGGGGCTTGCGGCCAAATTCAAGAATTCTTTCTGCTTCATCGGAAACACGGCGACATCCTCGACCGATCTGGGTGTCACTCCTTTCGAGCGCCGCTACCCCAACCTGGGAACCCATGCGAACGTCATGAACACGATTCTGCAGCGTGACTTCATAACCCCGCTGCCCTTCTGGACCGGCCTTGCATTCTCGTTCCTGTTCGCCCTGTTCATCAGCTTTTACTGTAGGGACAAGGGCAACGGCCGCAAGAATGTCTACGGTTTGTTCTATATAATAGTACCGACTGCGGTGATGCTGGCCCTGATGTATTTCTTCAGGATCTACATCCCCCTGTTTGTCTCCGTCATCTTCCTGCTCATCACCTACATCATGCAGGCTGTTATAAACTTCATTGCCGTCTCCCGCGACCGTAACACTCTGCGCCGCGGATTCGACGCCTACGTCTCCCCGGAGGTCGTAAGCCAGATCGTCAAGGACCCCAGCCACCTGTCCTTGGGAGGTGCGAACAAGAACATAACTGCCCTCTTCTCCGACGTAAAGTCATTCTCCGGCTTCACTGAGATGATTAACAACGAGGAAGGTGAGGAGAACGGAGCTGTCCGTCTGGTCGAGATTCTCAACGTGTACCTTGGCTTGCTGAGCGATGCCATAATGGACAACCGGGGAACGATAGACAAGTACGTCGGAGACGAAATCGTCTCCTTCTTCGGCGCGCCTATCGACGACGAGTACAACGCCTTCAACGCCTGCGTCGCGGGAATCCGCATGAAGCAGGCCGAGGACGTGTACAACCAGAAGCACTTCTACACCGACCACGACATCCCCGCCCCCCTCCTTTCCCGCGTCGGCCTGAACACGGGCTACATGGTCGTCGGGAACATGGGAACGGTAAAGAAGCTCAACTACACGATAATGGGCAACAACGTCAACCTCGCATCCCGCCTTGAGGGTACGAACAAGGCCTACGGCTCCTGGATAATGTGCTCGGAGTCCACCTGGAACGCCGCCGACAAGGGCGAGAAGCAGGGCCTGCTCCTGTCCCGCTGCTTTGACTGCGTACAGGTCATCAACGTCAAGAAGCCGGTCCAGCTCTACAACATCCTGGGGCTCAAGTCCGAG
This sequence comes from uncultured Spirochaetaceae bacterium, assembly GCA_902796985.1. Taxonomy (GTDB): domain Bacteria; phylum Spirochaetota; class Spirochaetia; order Treponematales; family Treponemataceae; genus Treponema_D. The sequence continues at coordinate 3,403 of CADBRC010000345.1, read as the reverse complement.
CTGCCTCCCGAGCAGATTGAGGCGGCCCAGATTTTCAACGAGGGGATGAGGCTCTACCTGAACGGGCGCGACACTCCCGATGCGCCCAAGGACATCGCGGAAATCAAGAAGGCCCTCTCATTCTTCGAGCAGGCCAAGGCATGTTTCCCGGACGACAAGTCTTCGGATACCTTCATCGACCGCTGCAATGACTACATTGCGAACGGCCTGCCGGAGAAGTGGGACGGTGTCTACGTCATGAAGAGCAAGTAGCGGCGCGTGTATGGCTTACTTCCTTCGCAAGCTGGCCATACTGCTGCTGACCCTTTTCCTGGTGTCGCTGGCAGTCTTCCTCGCTTTCCACGTGATACCCGGTGACAGCGCGATGCTGATACTGGGTACTGAGGCAAGCGAGGAGAGCCTTGCCGCCCTCAGGCATCAGATGGGGACGGACAGGAGCCTCTTTGCCCAGTATGTCAGCTGGCTCGGCGGGATTTTCCGGGGCGACTTCGGTGTTTCGCTCAAGTATTCCCGGAGTGTCGCTGACCTGCTCCGTTCCCGCATCATGCTGACATCTATACTGGGGCTTATGGCTTTCCTGCTGGTCTTCCTTCTGGGACTCCCGCTCGGCCTGCTTTCGGGGCGGGCGAAGAATCCTGTCGCGAGGGCGGCGGCGGGGGCCTTCTCCGTCATCGGCATCTCCCTGCCGGGCTTCTTCCTTTCGCTCCTGCTGATATGGGTGTTCGGCCTCTGGCTCAGGCTCTTCACGCCGGGAAGCTATGTCGGCCCGGACGAGGACGCGGGGGCTTTCTTCCGCTTTATGCTGTTTCCGGCCCTCGCCGTTGCCCTGCCGCAGGTTGCCGTCCTGTCCAAGTACCTCGCCGCCGCGGTACGGGAGGAAAGTTCTGCCCCCTATGTCAAGGCTGCGAGGAGCAGGGGCTGCTCGGCATTCCGGGTGCTGACCCGGCACATCTTCAAAAACGCCGTCGTCGCCGTCGTTCCCCTGCTCGGGATGATTGCGGGCAGCATCTTCTCCGGCAGTATCATCGTGGAGCAGGTTTTCGGCATTTCCGGCGTGGGCCGGCTGCTGATTTCCGCCGTCAGCTACCGGGATTTCCCCCTTGCCCAGACCATCGTCCTGTACATCGCCGCCCTCGTCGTCGTCATTAACTTTGCTGTGGATTTGGTTGTGCAGGCGATTGACCCCCGGATACGGCTGGAAAAGTAAGCAGGGATGGCTTAAGCTCTGCTGAAGATTGTTTAGCCCCGCTTGTTAAATCCCTCCCAGTTCGCTATAATTGGCGGCATTATGATAGTAATGAAATTCGGCGGTTCCTCCGTAGCCAATGCGGAGCGGATTCGCCATGTAGCCAAAATCATTCAGGCATATAAGGAAGAGCGGCCCGTCGTCGTCCTGAGCGCGATGGGCGACACGACCGACTACCTGCTGGAGGCCGCAGACCTTGCGGTGCAGGGTCGGGTTGACATCGGTAACGTGGAGAAGCTGCACCTCGATACGGCGCGCGAGCTGGGCGTGGATGTTCCTGCGATACAGGAGCTCTTGGGCGAACTCAAGACCCTGCTGACCGGAATTTCCATGCTGCGGGAGTTGACCAAGCGGACGCGCGATTACCTTGTTTCATTCGGAGAGCGGATGAGCGTGCGCATGATGGCCGCCTACCTCGCCAAGGAAGGGACGGACGCAAAGTTCTACGATGCCTGGGACATCGGAATCGTCAGCGACTCCAACTATATGGCGGCGGAGCTTCTGGACGAGGTCTGGCAGAACATACCCAAGGCTCTCGGCGCGTACAAGTCCGGTTCCGGGAATGCCATCCCGATTGTCACCGGCTTTATCGCCAAGGACAAGAAGGGGACGATTACAACTCTGGGACGCGGCGGAAGCGACCTGAGCGCAACGATTATCGGTGCGGCGATGGGGGCTGACGAGATACAGACCTGGAAGGATGTGGACGGAATCATGACGAGCGACCCCCGCGTCGTCTCTGACGCGCATCCGGTGAGCGAGGTGACTTATGAGGAGGCACAGGAGCTTGCCATGTTCGGTGCTCAGGTGCTCCATCCCCGCAGCATGCTCCCCTGCCGCAAGACCGGCACCCCCGTCCGCGTCAAGAACAGTTACAACATCAAGAGTCCGGGCAGTATAATAGTAGAAAAACACTCGGGTGAGCGGCCCCTCGTTACGGCAATCACGAGCGTCAAGAACATCAGCCTCATAGACATTGAGTCCAGCCGGATGCTCGGTGCGGCGGGCTTCCTCGCCCATATCTTCAATCAGTTCCTCAAGTGGAACATCAGCATCGACGTGATAGCTACGTCCGAGGTTTCCGTTTCGCTGACCGTTGCGGGCAAGACTGACCTGTCCGGCCTGCTTCCCGACTTGGAGCGGGTGGGGGATGTCAACGTCAAGAAGGACAAGGCAATCGTCACGATAATCTGCGATGCCTCACGTTCCAGCGGAACCCTCGCCCTTTCGTTCGCTGCTCTGGAGAAAGAGGGCATAAACGTCCAGATGATAAGCCAGGGAGCCAGCAAAGTGAACATCAGCTTCATCGTCAATAACGACGAGGCCGACCGCGTGGTGAAAATCCTGCACAAGGCTTTGTTCGGCTAGGGACGTCTGCTCGTGCATAAAAAAGAAAAGGCCTGCCTTGTGGATGTCCACAGTGCGGGCCTTTTTCATCTGCCGGACGCTTCTTATTCGAAGCTTACGTCCGTCACCTGGAAGTAAGACTTCGGGTGGGCGCAGACCGGGCAGGCTTCCGGGGCCTTGGTGCCGACGACGATGTGCCCGCAGTTGCGGCACTCCCAGACCTTGACCTCGCTCTTCTCAAAGACCTTCGCGGTCTCCACGTTCTCAAGCAGCTTGCGGTAGCGCTCCTCGTGCCTTTTCTCGATTTTGGCTACGCCGCGGAACTTGGCGGCCAGAGCCTTGAAGCCCTCCTCTTCGGCAGTCTTGGCGAATCCCTCATACATGTCGGTCCACTCGAAGTTCTCTCCGTCAGCGGCAGCCGCGAGGTCTGCCTTGGTGTCGCCCAGCTCCTCCAGCTCCTTGAACCACATCTTGGCGTGCTCTTTCTCGTTGTCCGCCGTGTGCAGGAAGATTTCGGCAATCTGCTCGTATCCCTCTTTCTTCGCAACCGAGGCGAAGTAGGTATACTTGTTGCGGGCCTGGCTTTCTCCCGCGAAAGCGGCGAGAAGGTTCTTTTCCGTCTGGGTTCCAGCGTATTTGCTCATAATTCTTTTCTCCTTACAAATATCGGATAATACAGCTTCCCCCAGCTTAACTGTGGGGAGGGATAAAGTCAAGGGCTGAGCACCTTTTTGAACTCCGATATTTCCTTGAGCAGGACAGACTTCACTTTGTCCTCCGCAAAGTCGGCGAGTCTCTCCGTTCCATTGT
>CADBRC010000344.1 GCA_902796985.1 uncultured Spirochaetaceae bacterium | reverse complement strand
GCACGCTGGTGCTAGAAAACCCCGCCAGATCGGGAACGAAGCAACGGTATTTAGTTTCTGGTGGTGACAGGGATTATCTGAGCTTTTCTTTTCCGTAAGATTCCGGCGGCCCTTCAGAGGGTCTTTTTTTATGTCTATAACCTTTTCTGCTTTTCTTTGTTTTCTTCTATAGTAAGTAGAGGCGGTTTCAAAAGTCCAGCAGGACTTCTGCAACTGGCTCAGTACACTATATTAACTCGGAGTCAAAATGAAACACACGAACAAGATTCTTTTGTGCCTGCTTCTGGCGGCACTTTCCCCGCTCGCCCTCTCTGCCCGGGAAACGATGAATTCCCGGGTCAGAAGCGTCCCCTCCGACATAAGCGCGAGCGTCGCCCAGGCCCCCAAGAAAAACGTACAGGCCCTGGTCACGAACCTGACAGAAGGACTTGCCGATGACAGCCTGAAGGTCAGGGTCATCCACGACTGGATCTGCGACAACATCGCCTACGACGCTGAGATGTACTTCTCGGGTAAGGTCAAGAAGCAGGACTGGGAGTCCGTCCTGAAGGGCAAGAAGGCCCTCGCTCCCGGCTATGTGGACCTCTTCAACAAGATGTGCTCCCTCGCGGGTGTAGAAAGCGTGACCATCAAGGGCTGGTTCAAGGGATTCGGCTACGGAGACTCCATCCCCGATGACCCCAACCACGTCTGGAACGCAGTCAAAATCGGCAGCAGCTGGAAACTCGTGGACGTAACGCTGGACTGCGGCTCACTGGAGCAGAGAACCTTCATCAAACGCTACTCCACCCAGTGGCTCTTCCTCAGCCCGGAACAGTTCCTCTATTCCCACCTGCCGGAAGACTCATCGCACCAGTATGTTGACAGCTCCAGGCTCATCAGCAAGGAGCAGTTCAAGACGGAGCCCTATGTCCCCGGCGTGTTCTTCCAGTACGGCTTCAGCTTTGACGGAAACGTGCCGGACTACCGGACGACCATCTCCGGCCCCGTCACCTACGACTTTAAGCTCGCGAGCCCCAGCGTCTCCGTTCTGGGCGGAATCTGCGAGAAGGTTACGATGGTAAAGGCCGACAACGCCACCTGGATCAGCCGCACGGGCAACAAGCTCTCCATTTCGTTTGACGTCCCGACGGCCAAAGAGTACCAGGCCTTTGTCTACGCCTGCCATTCCGACGAAGAGACCTACCCCTGGTTCTTCTCCGAGTCTGACTTCGACGGCAGCATCCTGCCGAAGGCAAAGAAGCTCGCTTCCTCCGGCGCAATCACGAAGGATGAGCTCAAGAGCCTGACTGACTCCTACTTCAAGGTTGCCCACAACAGGCGCTACTACCTCAAGGAGGATTTGTTTGACGAGACCCGCAACGAGAACGTCAAAAAGGTCTTCCGCGCGCTCAAGCTCTCGGCGGCCTCCATGGAGGAAGTCCTCCGCTTTGACATACGCAGCGACGGCGTGTACACGGGATTTGGCGGCAACATAATCAAGTATCCGACCGCCTACACGGAGTACACCCTCTGCCAGAACACTGCGCTGGTTTCCCCTGTCGCAGGTACGCTCAAAAACGGCGATGCCGTTCACTTCGAAGTCGCCACAGGCGATTACAAGGCCGTCGCCGTGTCAGCCAACGGCGGCGAGCTCAAGAAGCTCACGAAAGGCGGCAACGGAAACTTTGCCGGAGATTACACGCTGGGTCAGGATCTCATGCCGAAGGACCAGAAAGCAGCATTCACGTCTGTCAGCGTCTTCGGTTCCAAAGACGGCCACCACTACGAGGGCCTCTGGGTCTATCAGGTGAAGTAACGGAACAGGGCATGCGCCCCGGCACAAAAAAAGACCGGCTGTGCCGGTCTTTTTTTATCCGCGAGAGGCAAATCTTAATCAGACCGCCTCAGAAATCGCGATGTTGAAGTTCTGCAGCAGGGATATAAAGCTGTAGAGCTTCTTGTAAACGTCCACGCCCTTCTGCTTAAGCTTGCCCTCGGCGAAGCGGTCCAAATCCTTCCAGTTGCGCATAATATCGGGGTGAGGCTTGACAAAATCCTCAAGGAGCATCTTGAGGTTCTTGTCAAAGACGATGATGTTCTGCTTGGCGGTACCAAGGATCTGCGCGGCCTCGTTGTTCACGTCGCCGAGCGTCATCTCCATGATGTTCCTGGTCTCCCTGTCCCTGTCCAGCTTGGGCATCAGCGACCTGAGCTTGTATCCGAATTTTCCGGACTCCACCAGAGATTCATCCAGAGCGGTTATCTTGGAGGAGAGCTCCATAAGCTGGTGGGAAGACTCGCTCATCGGCTGGGACATGGCCTGCGTGGCCCATTCACCGCGGATAACGAGGATATCGGAAAGCTCCCGCACCTCTTTCTTAACATAGTTCAGCAGGAAGTGCTTCAGGTAAGAGAGCGGCGCAGAGTACAGGAAGCCCGTCAGGTTCTTGTTCAGGAAGGCCTGGCTCATCGTGTCGTTGTAGTTCTTGAGGGGCTCTATGCTCGTATTGCCGAAAATCTGAGACAGGAGGTTGTCCACCTTTCCGGCAGTCTGCCGCTCCTTGAGCGTCCCCAGGATGTCATCCACGGTTTTGCGGGTGTTGGAGATATATTCATCGAGAATGTGATAGTCCTCGCCCTTGACGACTTCCTTGTAGGCAGGGTTGTCGGTAATCAGCTGAACCATCATCTCCAGTATGCCCTGCTCGCGGACGTAGCGCAGCCTCTGCAGGACCTTCTTCCAGGTGCTCAGGGTTATCGGCTCTACGCCCTTAAGGGTCTTCATCAGCTTGAAAACGTCATCCCAATCATCGGCAGGCAGCGGCCAGGCCACGGAAACAAAGTTCTTTATGTCCTCGACGATGTAAGACCCCGCTATCTGCTGGAATTTGGGCGGAGCGCTGAAATTCCGCTCCTTCATGGAGCCGTCGAACTTCTTGAGCAGGAAGAAGAAATCGTACTGGGTAAAGTTCTTGAAGAGGATAAGCTTAGTGTAGAGGTTGTCAGCCTTCACTATCTTGTCGTTCGTAAATTCCGAGGTGAACTTCTCCAGCTGGGATCTGGTCTCTTCAGTAAGCTGCTGGAGGGGGACGTTTGCACCCCTCTTGTTCAGCTCCTCCTCAGACAGGGCCTCGGCAAGCTTTTTCTGCTCCTCAGACAGGGTAAGGTCAATGACAATCCGCTTTATGGAATTGGGGTTCGTATTCGCGAACATCAGCTGGGCTGGCGAAACGGCCTTGTATATCTCGTAGAAAAACTTCGCGAAATTCGGGTCAACCTCATGTGAGGAGGGCTTATAAAAGTGATATTTTGTCTTGGAGAGGTTTTTCGCTATCCGCTTGAGCATTTTGCGCTTGATAGCGTTGTCATCCCCACCGCTGAACAGGGATGTGATTATATTTTGAATGAAGTTTCCGCTAGCCATAAATGCTACTATACGAAATATACGGCTTTTAGTCAATTATTCCCGGTAGATGAGGTTGACCCTCCCGGCGGCAAATCCGTAGTTGTCAAACGCCCACTGGTTCAGCTCCCCTCCCGCATCGGCGAAGGCGGCGGCTCCGGTATCCCGGATGTAGGCGGCAAGCGGCCCCTCTATCTGGTTCACGGAAGACCGCTTGGCCAGCTCAACGAAGTAAGAGGAGACGTTCGGAAGGGACTGCTGCATGATGTATGCCATCAGCTCGTTCCGCATCAGGTAATCGTCCGTCCTGTCATAGTTGAGTCCGGGCTGGGTTTCCCAGAATACCTGTATGAACTCAAGGCTCTTCCTGTCAAAGCCGTCGTACACCGTGTCAACCTCGGCGCGGAAGTCCGGAGAGGTAAAGTAGATGCCGTGCCAGCACTCATGGGCGATGAACTGCCAGCGCAGGTACTCCGCGGACTCCTTGGAAATGGAGACGACCGCCCCCACCCCCGGCGTGTACGTGCCGTTTCCTGCGTCCTCTATGATGCCGTTCGCCAGCAGTATGTCGCGCAGGATGTACTCCCGCTCGTTCAGGGTGACGTCCTGAAGCGATGCCGCCGTGAAAAAGGCCGCCAGGTCCTTGGCCTTATAGTCGTGGGCGTTGTAGCCGTGATGGGTCTGCACGAAGTCGCTGCTGACCAGCGTTCCCCGGTAGCCGGTCTTTTCCGCGAAGTAGGCGAGCCTGGTCAGGAAGGCCGCCTGGGTCTTGTAGTCCGCGAAGTCGAACAGGAGCACATGGGGAACCTCCTCCCACTCGAACAGCTCGTAGTCCGGCCCCCGCCAGTTGTCTCTGGGCCAGTCGATTATCATGCCGAGGTCGGTCACGAGGGGGTACAGGGCCCCGCCCTTCGTCCGCTCGTCCAGCTTGGGATCGTTGGCTTCCAGCAGGATGGCCTGAACCTGATCGCTCGAACCGAAGTCCAGCCTGCCGAAGGGTTTGCTGAACGCTGCCAGCTGCAGGGCCATCGTATTGATTTTCTTGCTCCGCCGTATCGTAATCTCCTCGTCCCCGTAGCGGGAAAGGAGTTTCTTCTGCTTCTGCCAAGTGCCGATGTCGTCCGTCGGAGCAAGCTTGACCGTAATCCTGGGGAGCAGGCTGCTGTTGAACAGCCGCTCGGTCTCGGTGAAATCATAAGAGACCGACTCCAGTATCTCCACCGAACCGCCCCGGTCACTGAACGCATAGAGGGGAACGGAGCTGGAAAAGTCCCAGCCGACCATCACCTTGGAGAAGGTCACGCTCTCTATCTTGCAGGGGTGGGCCGAATGCAGGAAGAATCCTGCAGGAACCACGCCGTCCTTGCCGACGCTGATCGAGATGCGGAAGGACGTAATGCCCTTGTTGTCGAACATCAGATAGTCGCCCGAGACAAAGTTGTTGCCCGGCGCAACCGAGTCCCCTGCCGAAGAGGACTTGTCATAGAGGAAGCCGAACTGGAAGGGCAGGGTCTTGGCATCCTTGTCATAGCTGCCGTCGATGGTCTTTATGACCGCGACAAGGGATATGCCTCCGTTGGACTTTATCTCCCGCCTCAGGTGCACCTTCTGGTTGTTCGTAAAACGGTAATATAAAGAAGAATTTTTCTCGGGCTTGGTAATCTTGGCCTTGGCGGACTGGGAATTCATTGCGACGAACCGCTCCCCGTTCATCCCGAGCGGAGAGGAAGAGGCGATGAACTTGTCGGTAATCAGAAAACTTGCCCCAAGAAAGAGGGTGCAGGCGAGAATCAGAAAAAGAGCCTCAAGAATCCTACGGTTCATACTGGAAAATACTAGAGTTTTTCGGTTTTTTTGTCTACACTCTTGCCATGCAAGCCTTTATGCCACAGAAGGACACGGCGCTGACGCTGGCCCAGGCAGCCCGCTCGTTCATCAGATCCTGCAACGAGGCCCTGAACGGGAAGGGGTTTCTGATTCCCCGCTTTCCCCTCTATGCACTCGCGGACGAACTGGGGGAAGGCTTCTCGTCCTGCAAGATTGCAGCCCCGGAACAGGACGGCGGGCTGTTCTTCTTTCCCGTCACCCTTTCATCCGGGGAAAGCGCCAGCTGCCAGAAGCTCAGGATTGTGTTCGCGGAGCTGGAGGAGCCGCAGGAAGCCGGCCGGCCTCCCCTCCCCTCCCTGCCGGAACTGCCGCACTATGAGGGCGAGGAAAGATTTCCCCTCTGCCCCCGCGTGTTCCGCACGGGCAGAATCGAATTCAGCGGGGGCTCATGGGAAGTCCGAGAGGAACGATGGCACAAGCTGACCGGCTGACCACGAGGCAGGGCGGACCAGCCCGAAGCCTCCGTGGGGCAGCCCGAAAGCCCGGCCAGCCCGCCCCTTGAACGCCTTTTTTTATTTCATCACCTTGCTGCCGCGGTCCATCGCCGTCAGGCCGGACTTGAGCAGCTCCAGTATGCCGTACGGCTCCAGCAGGCGGATGAGCGACGAGATCTTGTCCTCGCTGCCCGTCGCCTCCACGATGAGGGATTCGGCGGCGACATCGACGATGTGGGCGCGGAAGATGTTGCAGGTCTCCAGAATGACCGCGCGGTTGGGGCCGCCCGCCTTAACCTTTATGAGGGCCATCTCGCGCTGGCAGGTCTCGGAGGGCAGGCAGTGCTCTATGGAAATGACCTCCACCAGCTTGGACAGCTGCTTCTCTATCTGCTCAAGGATGTACTCGTCCCCCCGGACGACAATCGTCATGCGGGACTTGGCGGGATCTGAGGTCTCGCAGACCGTGAGAGAGTCGATGTTGTAGCCGCGGCGGCTGAACAGGCCGGACACGCGGCTCAGGACTCCGGCGTGGTTCTCCACCAGGACGGACAGGACATATTTTTCTTCCATAAATAAAGCACCTCTGTGAAATTTCCCCCATTTTACCATTAGGGCACGGAAAGTCAAGGGGGCGGGCCGGGCCGGGAGGGCGGACCGGCAGGGCGGACCAGTGAGGAGAACAGGGTGGGCCGCAAATTCGGCCGAAGTTTTGCTGGCTGCCTGCCACAGCTTGTGATATACTGAAAGCTATGATCCGGAAGATTCCAGTCCTTGCCGCAATCCTCTTTCTTGCCCTCGCCCCCCTTGCGGCAGAGAGCTCCTTCGCGCTCTACTTCAACTCGAGCAAAACCCGGATAACGACCGTGATAATCTACAACGAGACGGGCATGCCCCTTTCCATCGGCGTGAACGGCGGCTTTGACTGGGCCATGGATGACGGCAAAAGCACGGGAGACGGGGATGAGAAAGCTGCCAGCCTGCCGCCGGGAGACCTGACCTCACTCCGCAAGGACTTCGCGACGGGCGACTGCATCCTCATAGAATCCGAGAGCGACGGGGTCTTCCTCGCCATGTCCAGCGACCGCGACAGTCTGTATGTCTACGCGAGGGAAGGCGGCGGTGAGACGAAAGTTGTCAGGGAAAACTGAGCTGTTGTTTAAAACGGAGTTCCGTTTTCACCGGGGAATCTGCTACATTTGAGGGAACGTATGGAGCGGGACGGGGACCCCAAAGCGGGCATTTGCCGTCTGGGGCTGCTACATCGGAGGGAACGTATGGAGCGGGGAGGCTATACGTTCCCGAATCAGTAACTGCAGGGTGCGTGCACTTATAACTGCAGATGGCGTGCACTTATAACTGCAGGGTGCATGCACTTACTCCCCGCCGCCCCCGCCTTCTATCATCTGCTCAAGCACCGAAGCCATCCTGTTGGACGTGTAGAGCGCTCCGTCCCTCGGGAAGCCCAGCATGGAGGCAAGCAGGGGATCGGTCTGTTCGACGGGGCCCCAGCCCGGGGTCTTGTAGTCGTTGATGCTCGCTATGTCAAAACAGCGGTCATAACGCTCGTCCTTCCATATAAGCGACACGTACAAATCCTTGGGGAGGCCGTCGCCCACGATGATGAGTTTCTCTTCTTCCGGGACGAGCTTCTTCATGTTCTCGAACATG
>CADBRC010000343.1 GCA_902796985.1 uncultured Spirochaetaceae bacterium | reverse complement strand
GCCGCCGAACAAGGAGACCGTCAAAAAGGTTGCAGACGCGATACACGTGGACTTTGACGAGTACTGGGAAGCTGCTCAGAAAATCAAGGTCGTCTCACAGAAAAGGATTAACAGCGCGACCCAGTTTCTGTATACGATTTCATCGGTCATCTCCGACATGGCGCTGGGCAAGTACAACGCGATAAAGTCCGCTGCAGCTGTAGAGAAAGCTTCCAAGGAGATTGAGAAAGCGGCCCAGATGAAGACGGACTTCCTCGCCAATATGAGCCATGAGATCCGCACCCCTATGAATGCGGTCATCGGCATGGCGGAAATGGCCCTTAGGGAGGATATTCCGGACTCCGCCCGTTCATACATCAAGCAGATAAAGTCCAGCGGACGCGCCCTGCTTTCGATTATAAACGATATACTGGACTTCTCCAAAATCGAATCCGGCAAGATGGACGTCATTCCTGCGGAATACGATTCCATGTCTCTGTTCAACGACGTGTCCAACATCATCATGACCCGGCTTGTGGACAAGGAGGTGTCGTTCGACCTGGACATAACCCCGGATCTTCCCGTCCTGCTCTACGGTGACAATATCCGCATCCGGCAGATACTGATAAACCTCGCGAACAATGCGGTCAAATTCACCAATCAGGGCTTTGTCCGCATCGGGGTGGACTTTGACAAAATTGACAATGAACGCATAAACCTCAGGATTTCCGTTACTGACACCGGCATCGGCATCAAGGAGGAGGACTTGTCCAAAATCTTCGAGTCCTTTCAGCAGGTGGACAGCAAGCGGAACCGAAACGTTGAAGGGACGGGCCTGGGGCTGACAATATCCCAGCGCCTGGTCTACCTGATGAACGGCAGCATCAGCGTCCAGAGCGAGTACGGCAAGGGCAGTACCTTCTCCTTCTCTATTCCGCAGACGGTCGCCAACTGGGAGCCTGCCATGCGTGTCAAGGAAACCGAGAGCAAGGTTGCGCTGGGGCTTTTCACCAACAGGAACCATAGTGAGCCCTTCCTGCGCGATTGCAAGAGGCTTGGCATACAGGCAATGAATTCGCCCAGGCAGCTGAACCTGGAGAACGCCTACGATGCCGTTAAGATTAAGTACGGCGAAGCCGCGGAATTCTTCGTTTTCTTCGGCGAGAAACTCATACAGGACGACAAAGCCAAGGCCTTTATAGCCGCCCACCCGGAGGTCACATCGGTGTTCATTGCGGATTTCGTGTCCGAGACCCGGCTGGACATCCCCAACCTCCGCATTGTCAAGAAGCCCCTGTCCTGCATGAACCTCTCGATGATTTTCAACAAGGAAAAGGTTTCCTTCGCAGGAACGATAGACCATGACGGGGACGCGGACTTCACGGCACCGGATGCACGCATCCTCATCGTGGACGACAATACTGTCAACCTGACTGTAGCGGAAGGCCTGCTTGAGCCGCTCAAGGTTAAAACCGATACCGCTGTAAGCGGTAAGGAGGCCCTGCAGAAAGCCAGGGAGTACCGTTATGACATCGTGCTTATGGACCACATGATGCCGGAGATGGACGGCATAGAGGCAACGGAGAAAATCAGGGAGCTGTGTCCCGACTATAAGGACATTCCGATTATTGCGCTGACGGCGAACGCTGTCGGAAGCGCAAAGGAGATGTTCATGAAGGCGGGAATGAACGACTTCATTGCCAAACCCATCGAGGTCCGCGTGCTTATTTCCAAGATGAAGCAGTGGCTGCCTAAGGAAAAGCTCAAGCGGATCTCAGTAAACGAGAAAGATGCATCACAGCCGCAGGAAAAGGAGAATCCTCCCCTGCTCGACCCCAATCTTGTGGACCTGGATACAGCCTCCGCGATAAAACTTGTCGGCAGCGAGAAAATCTTCCTTAAGATACTCAAGGAGTACTACAAGCTTATCCCGTCCAAGTCGGCTTCCATACAGGCGCACTTCGATGCGGGGGACTGGGATGCCTATACGGTCGAGGTCCACGCGCTCAAAAGCTCATCCAAGCAGATAGGTGCGATGCAGCTGTCGGACATGGCGGCTGCGCTGGAAAAAGCAGGCAAGGCCGGTGACACGGATTACATACAGGCGAACACCGCCGCTGCACTGGAGAAATACCGGGCATACGAGCAGATACTCGCCCCCTACTGCAAGGATGAGGAGACTGGCGAAGGCGAGAAGCCCGAGTATGAAAGCAAAACTGTGAGGGAGGAATTTGAGAAGATCAGGAGGGCTGCGCTGGATCTGGACATGGACGGACTGGAGGCGGCATGCAAGGCACTTTCCGGCTACCGCTACCCGCCGGAGCAGGCGGAGTTCCTGACCCGACTTATTGCGGCAGCCGACGAGCTGGACATGGACAGCTGCGCCAACATCGTTGATGAATGGGATGGCATCCTGATATGACCTCAACCGTTTGCCTTAGTTTGAGGACAGCTCCTCAAGGACATCGCCGTTGATGGGCTGGTTGACTGACACCCCGTTCAGAATGAACGTATTGCCAACCTGCTGGATGTAGCCCAGGACACGGATTGGCTTTTCGGTGTCGAGTTTGACTATGTACACCATGTTGCCGTCTATGGACTGGCGGGTCAGGGTCTCAGGGATGTAAACCTTGACGATTCCTTCCAGCACGATTTTTTTGTCGTAGCCTTCAAGCAGGTCAAAGCTGATGCTGCCGTCATCTGCCTGCACGGGATTGGCGATTCTTCCCTTCCACTCGACATAGCAACCCTCATAGAGGCCGGGATCCAGCACTACCTGCTTGTAGCTGAAGTTGTCCTTGAGGGTTCCGAAGGCAGGCCGCACCTTGTAGAGGCGGGGAAGCAGATCCTCCGCCTTTGCCTTTATGGAAGGGGTTGCGTTGCTCCGTACTATCCTGTTTATCTCCACGTGAGCGGCATTGTCCCTACCCTTCGTGAACAGGTCAACAGCCTTCTCGTAGCTTGACTTTATCTCCGAATCGCTGAGCTGCGTCACGGCTTCCGGCATGACCGGCTGCTCGCCGGAGCTTCCCGCATCCTGCCCGGGGACTGACAGCGGGCGGTAGTAGGAGGACTGGGAGGGGGAAAGCCGCTCCTCTTCGGTCAGCTGCATATCCTGCAGGAACTGGGTCTTGGGGTCGACGGGCTTGCTTGTCTTGGGTCGGGAACGGAAATAGCCGATGACGAATCCCGCTGAGATGCACATGCCGAGGAGCAGGCCTACGAGCACGCAGCTGCGGATAATGTCGGGGTTCATCCCGAGCGGCGGGTAGAAGCGCTCTATCTTGCCGGAGTCAACGTATGCGCTTATGATGTCGTTGTTGTTGTTTGACTTGCGGATGAACTCAAGGGCTTCTGCGGCGATGGCATTGTTGGGGTTCATGCTCTGGATGTCAAGGTAGTACTGGACTGCCCCCTCCGTATCGCCCCGGAGCAGGAGTATGACGGCCTGTCCAAGATTCAGCTCCGTTCCCTGGTTCTTTATCCTGCGGGCCTCCGCATAGTTGCTCCAGGCGTTCCCGTAATCGCCCACGTAAAGGCAGGAGGTGCCCAAGGCAAGGTAATACTCGTATGAGCCGTTGTAGCGCTTCCTCTCCGATTCCAGCAGGTGGATTACCCGGGAGAACTTTCTGCGCCGCATGAGCTTTCGTGCGAACTGGAGGACAGACTGGGTCATCGCTTAGTTTCCCATACTCCTTAATCTCTCAAAAATTGCGTCAAGCTCCTCGTTGAGGCTCGTAAGCTCTTCCCTGTCTATAGACTCCGCATCCTGCAAAGACTCGATGTAGTCTATCAGATTCTGGATGTACTCATAGTCGAGCTGCTGTTCTGAGACCGCTTTTGCAGCCTCAGAAAGCGGTGGCTTCTCAGGCTCAGTCTGAGAAACTGGAAGCGCCTGCTCTTCCTTAACTGCCGGAGCGGGCTGCTGTTCCTGGACTGGCTCAGACTTCCCGAATACATCCTGCCTTGCAGAAGATGTCGCCGGAGCAGACTCTGTGGCAGCCGGTACCGAAACTTCTTCGGAAACTGCCGTTCCTGCCGGAACCGCCTCATTCGCCTTTGCAGGTTTGTTTCCCTTGTCTCCTGAGAACGGCCTTTCG
>CADBRC010000342.1 GCA_902796985.1 uncultured Spirochaetaceae bacterium | reverse complement strand
TGACGAATGTGGACGCCGGAGCCAGCACCGGCTCGTTGCTCTTGAGCTGCTTGACCTTCTGCAGGTTGTCGATGATTTTGCTGATGTCCGGGTTCTTCTGTGCCTCGCGGAGGGCTTCCGTCCGCCGGTGGTGGAAGTTGCCGGAGTTGAGCAGGACGCCGATAAGCAGGCCGTGCTGGTCGCGCTTGTCAGCCTCGTATGCCTTAAGGTCGCCGTAGGTCTTGGCGACGAATTCCGCCGGTATGTCGCCGATGAGGATGCCGGAGTCGGCGTCGTTGCTGCTGATGAGCGTGCTGATGACGTGGCTGTAGCCCTGGCCGCTCGATGCCGTGGCAAGCAGCGCCTGCTCGTAGTCCTGGGTCAGGATAATCTCGTCGCAGTGCGCCATCTTGAGGTGCTTTTCGAACTTGGGGCTCATCAGCTCGGCGACGACGTAGAGGCCCGGGTTGAGGTTCTCGATCGTCAGTACGGCGAGGACGGTGCGGGAGTCAACCTCAAGTTCCGAGTAGTCCTTGGACTTGTCGGAGATGACGAGGATGCGCTCCGCTTCCTTTATACAGGCGCGCTTGAGCGTGGACTCGTCCGTGAAGTCTCCCGCTACATAGCTTATGTCCTTGTAGGAGTCATGGCTTTTGAGCAGCTGCATCTGCTCGGGGGCCTCGTTTATGAGGACAATCATGTCCGTGCTTATGTCGGGGTTCGCCTTGAGGACGGTTTTGAGGATTTTCTCAAAGCCCGGCCTCCATCCGCAGATAATAAAATGTCCGTTCATATCCTTTATCGTTTTCAATCCTTTGTCCTTTTTTTCCTGAATGTCTACGAACAGGGCGGTTATGTTACCCCGTATGTAGCTGAAGAAGAAGGTGCCGGTAATCAGCAGGGTGATTGCGGCGGCACGTCCTGGAAGCGACTCGCACACGTATTCGAAGTAGCCTGCAAACACCGCGACGCACATGAAATAGAAGGTATCGAACTTGGTTTCTATTCCGCTTCCTGTCTTAGTCTCAACGTGGTAGACGACTGTCGCCATGCACCCGATGAGGAGGAGGATAGCCAGGTATGCGTATGTCGAAGGTGTCTTGAGCAGGACCTTCAGCGTGTGGAAGAAGTGCCGCTGCTTTCCGTCTTTCTTTTTGCTCATCTTTCCTCTGCAGCCTCCTAGCTGTTTTCGTTCGTGCAGACCAAGATGGACTTGGAATTCTTGGGAATGACGTAGGATGTCGCCGGGGTGAGCAGCGGCTCGTTGCAGCGGCCTTCCCCGTTGAGCAGCAGGCCAACCAGAATCTTGGACTCGCCCTGCTTGCCGTAGTAGGACTCCAGGTCCCCGTAGCTCTTGCCCACGTAGCCCTGCGGGAAGGAGGCGACGATGATGCCCGAGTCGGAGTCATCGCTGATGAGCGACTTGATCACGTTGCTGTAGCCCTGGCCGCTCGATGCGGTCGCAAGCAGGCTGTGCTCGTATTCCTGCGTGAGGATGATTTCGTCGCAGTGGGCCAGCCGCAGGTGATCCGCAAGCTTCTCGTCCAGAAGCTCGGCAGAGATGTAGACCGACGGGTTCAGGTTCTTCATCGTGAGGACGGCAAGGACGGTCCGGGAGTCAATTTCCATTGAAGAGGACTTGCCTGAGCCCGGATCCGCGATGACGAGGACGCGGCCCGCCGTTTCGATGTGGGCGCGCTTGAGCGTCTCCGCGTCGGAGAAGTCCCCGGCGACATACTTGACGCCGCTGAAACGGGAGTCCTCCTTGAGCTGCTCCACCTGCTGGGAGGGAGCGTTGTTCACCAGAATGATCATGTCGGGGGTGATGTCCGGGTTTGACCGCATCACCGTATCCAGAAGCTGCTCAAAGCCGCTTCTCCAGCCGCAAAGCAAAAACTGTCCTTTCATACGCCTTATCTTCTTTAAACCTTTATTATTCTTTGACTGAATGTCCATGATTACCGAAGTAATCTTTCCGATTATGACCGACCACAGGGCCATGCCCAAAAGCAGCAGCACGAGTGAGGCGAAGCGGCCGGGGACGGACTTCACGTAGAAGTCGTAATAGGCTGCGACGACTGCAACAATCGTGTGCCAGACTGCATCAAAAAGCCCGGTTATGCCCGAATCTGTCTTTGTTTCTGTCTTGTAGACCACATAGGTCGCCAGGACAATCATAGCCAGAATGAGGAGCATCAGGTAACTGAACGGATTGGTCAGTACCCGCTTCAGGCTTTTGAGCAGCTTTCTTCTTCTTTTTTTACTCGTTTCGCTCATTGTTCAAAGCTCTCCTTAAAAGCTGCCGGCGACGGGTATGTATATACCCGGTAGATACCGTCATCATAGGTTAAATTCCCTCCTTTGAATACGGAGTTATCGCGGGATGCTTCCCACGATTTTGTGTCTATCAAAAAGAAGACAGCTTCCCCCTGGTGAAAGCTGTCTTCATAGAAGCGCCGGGAGGTCAGAAAGAGGTTCGGCTCAAAGCGGTCCGGAAGCAGGTCTGCGCCCGACGGCAGTTCCCGGGATTTGACCATCGCAAATTCGATTTTCCCGTCCATGAGGAAGGCGAGGCGGTTTGCAAGGGGTGTCGTTGCATAGCCGAACTGCATACCCGACTGGTCAAGGTATGAAATGACGCGGGCCTTGTCCGCGTTGACATTGAGGCTGCCCGTGGTGATGAGGGTCGTGAAGCTGTTGGTCAGGACAAAGAGGCTGCCCGTCAGGGCGAGCATGAAGCGCGCAAGCTCGTGCTTTTTTTCGCCTGCCCCGGCAGTTGTTTCACGGGTCCCGGCTGTTCCGATGGTTGTTTCTCCTGCCCCGGCGGTTGTTTCGCCTGTTGTTTTGCGGGAGGGCTGTCCTTCCACAATGATGGCGGTGAAGGCGGGGATAAAGGCGAGTTCCAGTATGAAATAGCGGGCGACGTAGTTGACGTGCAGGTAGAGGAAGCCCGTCAGTACGATGCTTGTCAGCGTGAAGCGGATGTAGAAGGCCTGTGCTTCACCGTAGCATTTGCTGTCCCGGAACATGAAGCGGACGGTAAAGAATATGAGCAGGACGGCAAAGGCATACAGGATGA
>CADBRC010000341.1 GCA_902796985.1 uncultured Spirochaetaceae bacterium | reverse complement strand
GACGATTTTGTCTGTTGAGTCCTTGACGGTTATGCTGACCGTAATCTCGGAGCCGACTTTCATGACGGGTATCAGGAAGTAGACCATACCGTCCTCGGAGGCTTCGGCGGTTTCGTCGTATTCCACGTCGCCGCTGATGGTCAGGGTGACCGTGCCGCCGTCAGGCAGTCCGATTTTGGCAGGGTCAAAGACAACCAAGTTGGTGGAATCGGGGTCTACGCCTCCGCTTCCGTCGCCGACCGTCTCCGGGTCTTGCAGTATGGCGATGAGCGTGTCCCATTCTCCGCTGTCCGCCAGATTTATGATTCCTATCGCGTCTATTTCGTTATTGGTATTGGAGTTAGCCCCCCCCCTATTCCTCCCCCCGGGGGTATACGTGGCATCGTCATGGGAGCCTGCCGCCTCGCCGTTTCCGGGGCAGGAGCTGAGGGCGAGCGGGCAGAGGATGACGGCAAGCAGGCTCAGCAGGGCTTTCAGGACGGGGGACTTCGTGGATTTCATCATGGGGGGACTCCTTGGCGCGGAAACGCCATCCAATAGTATAGCACCAGCTGCCGTCTTTGTCATCTCTCCCGCCCTGACACTCTCCCGCCCTGAAATTTGTCAGGAGCGATGTCTTGCACAATCATCGTTCTTTTGTTATAATCAGTTGTTTTGCATTTCTAAGCGGGTGGAGAATACTTATGCTGAAATACATCGGCAAGAGGTTGCTGACGGCCGTCATAACGGCTTTCCTTGTGGCGACCCTGACCTTCTTTATCATGAACATGGTTCCGGGAGGGCCTTTCCTTTCCGAAAAAGCGGTGACCCCGCAGGCGCAGGCGGCAATGGAGGCCAAGTACGGCCTGGACAAGCCGCTCAGCCAGCAGTACCTGACCTACATGGGCGGGCTTTTGCGGGGCGACTTCGGCCTGTCAGTCAAAAAGCGCGGCCGCACGGTCAGCGAGATCATCTTCACCAAGTTCCCCGTGTCCGCCCGCCTCGGCGGCTGGGCGATCCTCGTGGCTGTCCTTTTCGGCGTGCCGCTCGGCGCGGTTGCAGCCTACAAGCGGGGCAAGGCGGTGGACAACATCCTCGTCGTGCTTTCTACGGCGGGAATCGCCATACCGAGCTTCCTTTCGTCTACGCTCCTCATGTACATCTTTTCGACCCGGCTCAAGATACTTCCTTCGCTCGGCCTGAACAGCGCGGCCAGCTACGTGATGCCGGTCGCCGCCCTCGCCCTCTACCCGACCTTCTACATAGCCCGCCTGATGCGCAGCTCCATGCTCGACGTGATGGGCCAGGACTACATGCGGACGGCGCGGGCTAAGGGAGTCAGCAGCCTCAAGTCCGTTTTCAAGCACGCGCTCCGCAACGCGATCCTGCCGGTCGTCACGTACCTCGGCCCGCTCATCGCTTCGCTGATGACGGGAAGCTTTATAATAGAAAAGATTTTCAACATACCCGGCCTCGGCTCGGAGTTTGTCGGGGCCATCACGAGCCGCGACTATCCGATGATAATGGGCACGACGATATTCCTTGCGGTCTTCGTCATCATGATGAACGTCGTCGTTGACATCATGTATGCCGTCGTCGATCCCAGAATCAAGCTCAAGTAGGAGAAGAGAATGAGCGACACCATGGACAAAACGCACGCCCGCAACCCGCTGAGCCTCCAGCTCAAGGTTGACGATTTCATACCCGCCTCCGCAGATGAGAAAGAGTCCCTCGTCATCATGCGCGAGTCCGTCGGATTCTGGAAGGACGGCTTCCGCCGCTTCCGCAGGAACAAGATAGCGATGGCTTCGCTCGCGATAGTGCTGCTCATCGTCATCCTCTGCTTCATCGTCCCGGCATTCTATCCCTACAAGTACGAGCAGCAGATGAAGGGAAGCGAGCGGCTGAAGCCCTTCGAGCATTCCAAGACGGAGCTCGCCCAGATTCAGGCGGGCGAAAAGGTCTTTCCGCACATCCTCGGCACTGACCAGAACGGGCGCGACTATGCGATCCGCGTAATGGTCGGAGGCCGCGTTTCCATGACGGTCGGAATCGTCGCCTCCCTCCTGATCCTGATGATCGGCTCCCTCTATGGGGCGGTCGCAGGTTACCTCGGCGGCACGGTGGACCTCATCATGATGCGGATTGTCGACATCATCTATACGGTGCCGGACGTACTCATCATCATCCTGCTTGCGCAGACGCTCAAATACCCCCTGCGGTCATTGGGCGAGATGCCCGGATTCGGCTGGATCCAGAAGCTCGGCCCCAACATGGTGTCGATGTTCATCGTCTTCGCCCTGCTCTACTGGGTCGGCATGGCCCGCATCATCAGGAGCCAGATAATGGTCCTGAAGCAGAACGAGTACGTGACAGCGGCGAAGGCCCTCGGCGCAAACGGCAAGCGGATAATCGGCAAGCACCTGATCACCAACTGCATCGGTACGCTGATCGTCACGACGACGCTCCAGATACCCTCGTCGATTTTCACCGAGTCCTTCCTCTCCTTCCTGGGACTGGGAGTGCAGGCTCCCATGCCGTCGCTCGGATCGCTTGCTTCGGCGGCCCTGAACGGCTTCCAGACTTTCCCGGAGAAGTTGTTTGCGCCGGCGTTCCTCATCTTCATCATCATCCTGAGCTTCAACCTTTTGGGCGACGGCCTCCGCGACGCGTTTGACCCGAAGCTCAAGAGCTAGGAGGGGTATATGGCAGAGAACAAGTATTTGGTTGACATACAGCACGAGAAGCTTTCCTTCTTTACGCCGGCGGGCGAAGTGCAGGCGCTCAACGACGTGACGATCCAGATGCGCGAGGGCGAGGTCCTCGGCATTGTCGGCGAGTCCGGCTCGGGAAAGTCCGTCACGGCCTATTCGATAATGGGGCTGACCGCCGAGAACGGAAAGATTACCGGCGGCACGGTGACTTTCAACGGGCACCACATCGAGCAGATGAGCGAGAAGGAGCTCCGGAAAATCCGCGGGCAGGAAGTCAGCATCATCTTCCAGGACCCCATGACGAGCCTGAACCCGGTCTGGACGATAGGGAACCAGATCGAGGAGGCGATAAAGCTTCACACCGACAAGAAGGGCAAGGAGGCGACGGCCCGCGCCCGCGAGCTTTTGACCCTGGTCGGAATCAACGAGCCTGACAAGCGGCTCAAGCAATACCCCCATGAGCTTTCAGGCGGCATGCGGCAGCGCGTGATGATTGCGATTGCCCTCGCCTGCGAGCCGAAGCTCCTCATAGCCGACGAGCCGACGACCGCACTCGACGTGACGATTCAGGCGCAGATATTGGAGCTGATGCAGGACCTCAAGAAGAAGCTCGGCATGGGCATCATCATGATTACCCACGACCTCGGCGTCGTCGCGAGCATGTGCGACCACATCGCGGTCATGTACGCGGGCGAGATAATCGAGTACGGGACGACCGACGACATCTTCTACAACCCCCAGCACGAGTACACGCGCGGCCTTCTGCGCTCCATCCCCAAGTTCCACGAGAAGGACTACTCCCGGCTCGTCCCGATCGAAGGGCAGCCGGTTGACCTCTTGAACCGGCCCAAGGGCTGCTGCTTCGCGCCCCGCTGCTCCAACTGCATGAAGATATGCCTGGAGCGGCCGCCCGTCCGCAACGACTACGAGAGCCTGGGCGGCTCGGCGGTGGGCGACAACATCCACTACGGCCGCTGCTGGCTTGAGCAGAAGGCCGCGATGGTGGGGAGCGCCGACACCCCTGTAGGGGTGGTTCCTGACACTCCAGTAGGGGCAGAGGCGGAAGTCAGCGCGGACGGCGTGAGGAAGTCAGAGGGAGGAGAAGCATGAGCGACAACGGCGAGAAGCTCCTTGAAGTGGAGCACCTGAAGCAGTATTTCCCCGCGGGCGGCGGCCGCTTCGTCAAGGCGGTGGACGACGTAAGCTTCTTCATCAAAAAGGGCGAGACCTTCGGCCTGGTCGGTGAGTCCGGCTGCGGCAAGACGACGACGGGCCGCTCGATACTGCGCCTGACCGAGCCGACTTCGGGCAAAATCATATACGGCGGCGAGGTGATATTCGACGCAGAGCAGAAGATAAAGGCGGACATGCTGCCCTACCGCCGCAAAATGCAGATCGTCTTTCAGGATCCCTACGCCTCGCTCGACCCCCGCATGACGGTGGGTGACATCATCGGCGAGGCGCTGGACATCCACAAGCTCTACGCGGACAAGAAGGAGCGGAGGGAGAAAATCCTCTCCCTGCTTTCGACGGTCGGATTGAACAGCGAGCACGCGAACCGCTTCCCCCACGAGTTCTCAGGCGGCCAGCGGCAGCGGATCGGGATTGCCCGCGCCCTCGCCGTGAGGCCTGAGTTCATCGTCTGTGACGAGCCGGTCTCCGCGCTGGACGTGTCGATTCAGGCGCAGGTCGTCAAT
>CADBRC010000340.1 GCA_902796985.1 uncultured Spirochaetaceae bacterium | reverse complement strand
GGGGAAAAGCAGCATTATCTGAATCATCTCCGGGTAGTAATAGCTCCCCGGCCCGTATCCGCCCGAAAGGAAGCCAAGGACGGCCGATATGCAGAAATCTTTTACTTCCTTCAGTCCGGAAGGCTTCTCCGTCAGAAACCGCCATGCCAGTTCCAGCATGTACGCCACAACAAACGGCAGCGTGTACCGAATGGAATTCTTGAGCAGGTAACGTTTGTTATAGGCGGAGTCCAGCCCCTCAACCCCCTTCGCCTGAAAGGACTTGGCATAAACATAGCCCGACACGAGCATGAAGAACGGAACCGCCATGTCAATCCAGAACGGGAACAGTAACCTGAGCCGCTGTTCCTCGCTCCATCCTGCATGAGTGAATACGACGGCGACAATGCAAAAGCCCTTCAGCACATCGATGAACCTGTTTCTTTCCGACATATTACCGCCTTATCGTGTGTTACAACACACTTAACCATAAAAATATGTCGTAATATACACCTTTAGATGTTTAAAAACAACACTTTGCACTTCAAAGTGGTGTGATTTATCATTCAAACACCCTGCGCTTTTCGAAAGAATAGAGGTCATGACCTCAGATGACATCCAGAAGCGGCTTGGTGAGAACGTGAAGCGTATCCGGAAGGAACAGAATTTGACCCAGTTCCAGCTGGCGGAAAAGGCGGACCTGTCAGAGGAGACCGTAAAGAACATAGAGCTGTCCCGCTGCTGGACCAGCGACAAGAACCTCTCAAAGCTCACCAAGGCATTGGAAGTTGATATATGCCAGCTGTTTTTCCCGATAAGCTCATCGTTCAACGCGGATTCAAAGGAAGCCGGGGTCATCAAGAACGCGATAGCCGGGCACCTGCGCCGCTATGTCGATACAGTCCTTGACGAAATCCTCTCCGGGGGATATAAAGACAAGCCAATCAGCGAAAGAGCTGCCCGTCCCGCTGCGACCGCCTAGCCGTCCAGCAGCCACTTCCACACGGGCACAAGCTCAATCCGTATGCCGTCAAGCGTCAGCGTATCCTCCTCGTCATGGGTGAGGATTACGAAACGTTTCGCTTCCTCCATGCTTCTGGCGCAGGCGGCGAGGGATGCAGTTTCCCGGCTGGCCGCACTGCCGCTGACTGACCATGCGACCTGATAGGCCGTGCCCGTCCCGGCAACGAAGAAGTCCACGTCCAGGTTCTGGGAGCGCAGGAAGTACAGGTCATCGCCGTAGAGCTTGTGCAGGGTCAGCGCGACAAGGTTTTCCAGCAGGCGGCTCTCGCCTTCGGAAAGGAAGAGGTTCAAAAGCCCGTTGTCGCTGAAATAGTATTTGGGAGTGCTCTCCTTGTCCACGAACTTGGAGAAATAGTTGCGGACGGCGAACACGAGGTAGGACGACTGGACATAGCCTGTGTAGTCAATCACCGAGTCCTTGCTTATGCTTATGCCGATTGTCCGCAGGATGTTGTGCAGCTTGGAGTAGGAAAGCTCGTCCTTGACTGATTCCGCCATCTTCTTGACCATCAGGCGGAGTCCCTCGCTGTTCCTGATGGCGTTGCGGCTGGCTATGTCCCCCAAAAGGATTTTCTGGTAGACGCTTGAGACATAGCCCCTCCTGTCCGCATGTTCCAGGCTTTCCGGGAATCCCCCGTAGCGGAGGTATTCCTCAAACTCCCGCCGTATCGCCCCGGCTCCCTTGGTGCTGCAGACGGCCTCCTCCCCGTGCTCCACGCCCTTGGCCACAAGGAATTCCCTGAAGCTGTACGGGGTGACGTATTTTGTCAGGTAGCGGCCGCCCAGGTGCTCCTCAATCTCGCCCGAGAGCATCTTCGCGTTGCTCCCCGTTATGAAGCTATGCTCCTTCGCGTCCGCCATGCGCCGGGCAAACTTTTCCCATCCGCTCACGATTTGAATCTCGTCCAGGAAGAACCAGCCCCGCTTGTCGCTCATCTCCGCCTGAACCGCAAGGATGTCATTGAAGTCCCGGGCCATAAAGCCGTCCAGCCGCTCGTCCTCGAAGTTGATGTATATGATCTGGTTCCAGTCCGTCCCGGCGGCAACCAAATCCCTGGCCAGCTTGTAGAGGAGCGTGGACTTCCCCGCCCGGCGCAGGCCGACCACGACGTAGTCCGCGTTCAGGTCAAACTCGTACTCCCTTTCCGAGATGGCGAAATTCCTGATAATCCTATGCTGGTCATAGATGATGTTTTTTAGAAGCTTATGGTCCATAACTCCCTCTTGTCGGATATACCCGACAAAAAAACTGCATTTCCGTCGAATATACTCGACAAAATCTCCCAATT
>CADBRC010000339.1 GCA_902796985.1 uncultured Spirochaetaceae bacterium | reverse complement strand
GAACGGTCAGGAAGTGAAGGAAGGTGAGAGGCTTGCCGAAATCAAGAAAGCCGCGACGAAGGCAAACGACATCACGCTCGGTCTTCCGCGTGTTTCCGAACTGTTCGAGGCCCGCAAGCCGAAGGATCCGACTGTCCTGGCGAAGATTTCCGGAAAGGTTAAGTTCGGAAAGATCATGAAGGGCAAGAGGACTATCAGCATCGAGGGCGACTACGGCAGGAAGATAGACCATCAGATTGCGATGGCCAAGCGGCTTCTCGTACGCGAAGGCGACAAGGTCAAGGCCGGTGAGATGCTGTGCGACGGTGTTGCTGATCCGCACGAGGTTCTTGAGGTTAAGGGAGAGAACGAGCTGCAGGAATTCCTGATGGATCAGATTCAGTCCGTTTACCGTACTCAGGGCGTTAAGATAAACGACAAGCACATCGGAATCATAATACGCCAGATGCTGAGGAAGGTCGAGATTGTCGCCGTCGGAGATACAAAATTCATCTTCGGCGATCAGGTTGACAAGTGGGAGTTCAGGGCCGAGAACGAGAGGGTCGCGAAGGACGGAGGAGAGCCGGCGATTGCAAAGCCGATGTTCCTTGGTATTTCCAAGGCCGCGCTCGGAACCGACTCCTTCATCTCGGCGTCCTCCTTCCAGGAGACAACCCGTGTCCTTACGAATGCTGCCATCAAGGGGGCGGTGGATCACCTGCGCGGACTCAAGGAGAACGTGATTATAGGCCACATGATTCCCGCCGGTACGGGCATGAGGCAGTACTCACACATCAAGCTGTCCGACAGCTACAGTGAGGATTTGGATGCCAGGATGAACGAGATCCTTGAGCAGCGCCGTCTGGAAGAGGACAGGCTGCGTCAGGAGGAGGAGAGCCGCCGTGAAATGCTTGAGATGAGCATGGCGGCCAGTTCCGACGAGGACTAAAATCTTCCATAAAACCGCTTGATTTGTAAGCTTTCCCCCCGAATTCCCTTGACGGAAACGGGGGGAATTCGGTACAATAGCAGAACTTATTATTTTAGCCGGGGTGCTGCCGGCATTAAATAGGAGAAAAGGCCAATGCCTACAATAAATCAGTTGATACGCAAGGGTCGCAAGTCAGCGGCAAACAGGACTAAAGCTCCCGCGCTTGAGTCCTGCCCGCAGAAGCGTGGCGTTTGTACGCGCGTCATGACGCAGACCCCGAAAAAGCCGAACTCGGCTTTGAGGAAGATTGCCCGTGTCCGTCTGAGCAATGGGATTGAGATAACCGCATACATCCCGGGAATCGGACATAACCTGCAGGAGCACTCTGTCGTCCTGGTCCGTGGAGGCCGTGTTAAGGACCTCCCTGGTGTCCGCTACCACATTATCCGTGGAACCAAGGATACGCTTGGCGTTGACGGCCGTAAGAGGGCACGTTCCAAGTACGGTGCCAAGAAGCCCAAGGCGTAATTTTAGGGGAGTCAGACTATGGGAAGACATAAGAAATCAATCAATCGTCCTGTTATGCCGGATGGCAAGTACAACAGCCCGGTCATCACGAAGTTCGTCACCCGCATGATGCTTGACGGCAAGAAGCAGACCTGCCTGAATGTCGTCTATGATGCACTCGATAAGCTGAAGGGCAAGACCGACAAGGAGCCTCTTGAGGTGTTCCTGAAGGCCCTTGACAACGTGAAGCCTGTCGTTGAGGTTAAGAGCCGCCGCGTTGGTGGTGCGACCTATCAGGTTCCTGTTGAGATTCGCGATGCCCGCCGTGAGGCTCTTGCGATGAGGTGGATGATTGCCGCCGCCCGCAACCGCTCTGGCCACGGTATGGCTGAGACTCTTTCCGCTGAGCTGCTCGATGCCTACAACAACACCGGCACGGCGTACAAGAAGAAAGAGGATATGCACAAGATGGCCGAGGCCAACAAGGCTTTCGCCCATTACCGCTGGTAGAAAATTCTGCCGAAGAAAAGCACTCGGGATTGTCACCGGGTGCTTTTTTTTGCGCTTTTTTGCATTTTTTTTAGAAGAAAATGCCGTCACGTACTTGCAATAAATTTATAAAAAGTATATAAATATCTCACTGTCTAGCATTGCCATAGGGCAGTGCGTTGGTCTTTGTAATGTCAGGCGGGCAAGAGTTGTTTCGTTGCCCGGCAACGTCCGTAAAGTCAGTTCTTTGCGGGTATTCCTAGGGAGCTTTCAGGATGTTGCGCTCGGATGTTCGCAAATTGCCGTTGACAGTTTGGTTTAAGGGTATCCGATGTTTCCTGTGACTGGGCCTTTGGATGCCAAACCGGTTGTCAGATACATGATAATGATAGGTGGTGTCGGCCAGCTGTCCCGAATAGATGGGGCGGTTAAAGCTTGTCCGTTTCTCACTCCTGTTTTGCTCACCGTATCTGCCATTTATGTTTTTGGTCAAAGTGTGTCTGCGAAAACGTCGCCGCTAGGTTTTGCGGTGTTGTTTTCTGGCTTAAAGTGCAACACATGAAACCTATATATGCCGCAGGTGGAACCTGCTGGCAAGGATAAAATCATGGCAAAGGAAGAGTTCAAGAGAACCAAGCCTCACATGAACGTTGGGACCATCGGTCACGTTGACCATGGTAAGACTACGCTGTCCGCGGCCATCACCGCCTACTGTGCGAAGAAGTATGGCGACAAGGTGTTGAAGTATGATGAGATTGACAACGCCCCCGAGGAGAAGGCTCGTGGAATTACGATCAACAGCCGTCACCTCGAGTATCAGTCAGATAAGAGGCACTATGCCCACATCGACTGCCCCGGCCACGCTGACTATGTTAAGAACATGATTACTGGTGCCGCCCAGATGGACGGAGCCGTTCTGGTTGTTTCAGCCCCTGATTCAGTTATGCCCCAGACCAAGGAGCACCTGCTTCTTGCCCGCCAGGTCGGCGTTCCGAAGATCATCGTCTTCCTGAACAAGGTTGACCTCGTTGATGATCCTGAGCTGGTTGACCTCGTTGAGGAGGAAGTCCGCGATACCGTCAAGAGTTACGGCTTCTCTGAGGATACCCCCATCGTCAAGGGTTCTGCTTTCAAGGCCCTGAACGAGTCCGACAACCCCGAAAACACGAAGTGCATCGAGGACCTGCTTTCTACGATGGACACCTGGTTCGATGATCCCGTCCGCGACGATCAGAAGCCCTTCCTGATGCCGATTGAGGACATCTTCACGATTACTGGACGCGGAACGGTCGTTACCGGTCGTATCGAGTGCGGTGTTGTCAAGCTGAACGACCCCGTCGAGATCGTCGGAATCCGTCCCACCCAGAGCTCTACCGTCACCGGTATCGAGATGTTCAACAAGACCCTGTCCGAGGGTATGGCCGGAGATAACGCCGGTATCCTCCTCCGCGGTGTTGAGAAGAAG
>CADBRC010000338.1 GCA_902796985.1 uncultured Spirochaetaceae bacterium | reverse complement strand
TGGCAGCCAGAATGCCGCCCGGAACATGCTGGCGGATGGGCTGCCTCTAGAAAAGATAGCCCAGTATACAGGCCTCTCCGTCGAGGATATTCAGGCTCTCGCCGCCTCCGCCCTGGAACTGCAAGCTTGAGCGCAGCACAAGCTCGTTTGGGCTGTCCTAGAAGTAATGAAACTTCATCAAAGGACAGCCTTTTTCATTTTTCCGCACGCACGGAATTCTTGTGCGTTGGTCCGCGTCTAGCTGACGCTCGCCTCGGGTCGCTCTACAGAGCGTAGGTTGCATTCTGTGTGCCGCCGTTGTATCGTAGTGCCATGCCGTGTGAAAAACGGCAGGGAGGAATCAATGACAAACCAATATGTTACCGGTGCAATGATCAAGCGGCTCCGTGAGGAGAAGAAACTGACGCAGGCTGCATTGGCCGAACGGATCAACGTGACTGACAAAGCCGTCTCCAAGTGGGAGACGGGGCGGGGCTATCCGGACATTTCTCTGGTGGAACCGCTGGCGGCCGCGCTGGGCGTTTCCGTGATCGAGCTGCTTTCCGGTGAGAGCGTGGTGAACACGAACAGGTCGTCCAACATGCTGCGCATGAGGTTCTATGTGTGTCCGGTCTGCGGCAACGTGATCCACAGCACGGGGGAGGCCGTCGTCAGCTGCTGCGGGATTATCCTGCCGCCCCTGGAAGCCGAGGAGACCGACGGGGAGCATGAGGCGAAAGTCGAACGTGTGGAGGATGAGCTTTACGTGACGGTCGCTCACGAAATGAGCAAGACCCACTACATCTCGTTCATCGCGGCGGTCCGTGCTGACGGGGTGGAAATCAAGAAGCTTTATCCCGAGCAGGACGCGGAGGCCCGCTTCAAGATTGACGGAACGCGCCGCTTGTATTATTATTGCAATCATCACGGCCTGTTCTGCACAGGCTTTTGATGACGGAGGGTGAATACAATGGAAGCAGAAGCCTATCTGTTTGGACAGGTACTTGGTTCACACTCGTTTTTGCTTGAGGGGGGATTCCTCAAGCCGGACGAGTATTCTGAAATCAAGGAGCAGTATTTCCTGCCGGGCGGAGAGACCGGAACTGCCGCGACGGTGCTCGATTCCCTCGGGGTATCTGTCCGGATGGACGGCACTTGGATCGGCACCGAGGTCGCCGGAATGCTCAGGGGCTTTTACGAGGGAAAGAACGTGGACTTGTCGTCCATGACGTTCACTCAAGACCCCGGAGTCATGGACTACGTCGTAATATCCGGTCTGGTCCGCTCTCCGATGGGCCGCTTCCAGACTTTGTTTTCCACGGGGAAACGCTGGTGGAGCGTCCCCAAAGAAGAGGACATCGCGGGGTGCAAGGTCGCCGCGATCGACCCCTTCTTTGACAAGGAGTCCCTGCTCGCGGCAGAAATCTGCGGCAGGCAGGGTATACCCTACGTCACCATAGACAGCCGCCACGACTCGCCGCTGCACCGCCATGCCGCCATAAACGTCGTGTCCAAGGAATGCACGTCGGCCCATTATGCGGGCATGAGCGCCGAGGACATCATGGCCCTCATGCAGGATGGGACGGACGGGCTTACCATCATAACGCAGGGGGGCGGCGAGATGCTCTACGGCAGGAAGGGCGGGGAAATCCACCGGATGAAAGCGTTCAAGGTGGAAGTGAAGAGCACGCTCGGCGCGGGCGACACCTTCAAGGCTGGATGCGTCTACGCCCTGCTCAAGGGGATGTCCGACGAGGAGACCGTGCGCTTTGCGAGCGCCTGTTCCGCCGTCGCAATCTCCCGCTTCCCGCTCCCCCTGAACCCGCCGAGGCTGGAAGAAGTGAAAGCGCTCTGCGACTCGGCCATGAAATCATGAACAAGGGCAATCCGTGGAAGAGCATTGCGCTCTCGGACTATGAGGGGCACATGAGCCTTGACGGTGTGCGGCAGCTTCAGGAAATGAACCGCATAATGCAGGGGCAGTTCGAGATGTTCCCCGTCACAAGCGCGATGGTTCTGGGCATAGCGGGCGGCAACGGCCTTGAACATGTGAATGCAGGCAAATACCGCAAAGTCTATGGCGTGGACATCAACCCCCAGTACCTGAAGGAAGTGTCGGAACGATACGGAAAGCTTTCCGGCATATTGGAGTGCCTCTGCCTGGATCTGCTTTCACAGGCGGACAGCCTGCCCCATGCCGAGCTCCTGATCGCAAACCTGTTGATCGAGTATATCGGTTACGGCGCGTTCCAGAAAGTCCTGGAAGCCGTGCGGCCCGGCTACGTGTCGTGCGTAATTCAGGTCAACGAGGGGGAAGGCTTTGTATCCGACTCCCCCTACCTGCATGCCTTTGACAGGCTTTCAGAAGTGCATCACGAGATGAATGAAACGGAACTCACTCAGGCGATGGAGGAACTGGGATACCACAGGACTGCCATGGCAGAATACCCCCTGCCGAACGGGAAGAAGCTCGTGCGGCTGGACTACAATCAGAAGAGGCCGTTATGAACAACATGAATAAGAAGCTCTCAGGAAATCAGTGCTTGCTGCTCCGGAAGTCCCGCGGCGTCATCTTGTAGCATTTGACGAACTGCTCGGTCATATAGCTGGCGGAGGCAAAGCCACATTCCATACTTATCGTTCCGATGGGCATGTCCATCGTCCGCAGCAGTTCCATCGCCTTGTCGAGCCGGTAGCGGATGAGGTATTCGTTGGGCGTATGTGAAGTATACTTCTTGAAGATGC
>CADBRC010000337.1 GCA_902796985.1 uncultured Spirochaetaceae bacterium | reverse complement strand
CTTTCAGACGCGATGAACACATCAAAAAACCGAAGGAAATTTCTAGACTTTTCAAGCAGGGGGACAAGGTGGGTGTCTACGGTGCCAAACTGTTCTATAAAGAGAATGGTTTGGCTCTCAATAGAATTGCCTTTACTCTCCCCAGAGGCTACGGCCGGGCAGTGGACAGAAACAGGTCCAAGCGCCTGAGCCGGGAAGCCTACCGAATTTTCAAATCGCACCTGAACACTGGTTATGACCTGCTGTTGCTCGTCTATCCAGGAAATGATTCGTTCCACTCGCGGTGCGGACAGCTGAAGACATTATGCAGGAAAGCGGGACTCATGAAGGTCTGAAGATCGGGGGGCGGTTGAATGGACGCGGTATTGCCACGGCCATGCTGATTGCCCCTATACGGCTTTATCAGATGACACTTTCCCCTATGATAGGGAATGTCTGCCGCTACACGCCGTCCTGTTCGCGTTATGCAGTCGAGGCGCTGCAAAAGCACGGGCCGGTCAAAGGTCTCATTCTTGCCGCAACCCGCATCATGCGTTGCAATCCCTGGCACGAGGGAGGCTGGGATCCTGTACCGGATTCTGGCAAACAAGATTGAAAACACCCCGGGGGCTACCGTCCGGGTATAAGGATACATTATGATGGATAAAAACACGATACTGGCTATCGTCCTGAGTGCGATAGTGCTGTTCGGTTACTTTTTCTTTGACGCATTCTACATGGCGCCGAAGAGGCAGGCTGCCTACGAAGCGCAGCAGGCGGCGGAACTGGAGGAGCAGGCAGCTAAGGCCGCTGAGGCCGAGAAACTGTCTGCCCGGGTCTCCGAGTCTTCCCCTGTGGCTTCCTTTGCCGATGGCGAAGATGCATCCGGGCAGGGGACGGTTGCCGTGCAGGAATTTACGGTGACGACGAACAGAGCGAAGGTTGTCCTGACCAACCGGGGCGGCGACATTGTAAGTTACAAGCTGACAGAGCATCTGGACAAGGACACCGGTGAGGGCGTGGAGATGGCGGACAACGTGACCAGCTCCAACCGTGCTTTCTCCCTTGCGTTCGGCGATTCCGATATGTCTGCGATAGACGGGATTTTCAATGTCAAGAAGGTTGATGACTACACGATAGGTTTCTATCGCGACTTTACAATGAAGGACGATTCTGGCGTGAGCCACAAGTTCCGCTTGGGTAAGCTTTACACTTTTACGCCTGATGACTATGCTTTCCGCCTGTCTGTCACGGTGAACGGTCTGGACGGCAGTCCGGCATCATTGAATTTGGGCGGGGCTGCCTATACGCTCAGGACTTCTCCCCAGATTGGCCCCCACTACGACAAGAAGAGCAACCGTTACGAGGTCAGGCAGTTCGTCTCATGGGACGGGCGCAAGAAGGCGAAAAAGGCTTTCTCCGACCGCAGCTATGACAAGGCGTGGGAATGGGCGGGTGCCGCCGGCAAATACTTCACCGTCCTGGTGAAGCCCGCCGACAACAGCAAGATGTTAGCGGCTATCCGTTGTTCTGCCCAGCAGCTTTCGGGCTATGAGAACTCGCAGGTCTTCGTGACCCGCAGTGCGATAAGCGGCGGAAACGTGACCGATGACTATTACATCTACGTAGGGCCCCGCAGCGAAAAGGAGCTTATCAAATACAACAACGCGGATTCCAATGGCTGGAAGCTTGTCAATGCCCGCTTCAATCAGGCACTGCAGACTTCAGGTTTCCTTTCTGTCATAGAGGTTGCGCTCAAATGGTGTCTGGAAACTATCTACAAACTCGTCCGTAACTGGGGTGTCGCCATCATCATTCTGACGATATTCCTTAAAATAATCCTCTTTCCCCTCAACAAGTCTACTGCACTCGGCTCCATCAAGATGGCGGGGCTGCAG
The DNA here is from genome assembly GCA_902796985.1 of uncultured Spirochaetaceae bacterium. Taxonomy (GTDB): domain Bacteria; phylum Spirochaetota; class Spirochaetia; order Treponematales; family Treponemataceae; genus Treponema_D. The sequence continues at coordinate 4,570 of CADBRC010000337.1, read as the reverse complement.
CCCAAGATGAAGGAAATTCAGGAGAGGTACAAGGATGACCCCCAGCAGCAGCAGGCGGCAATGGGAAAGCTCTACAAGGAGGCAGGTTATAACCCTGCTTCCGGCTGTCTCCCGATGGTTTTGCAGATGATGGTGCTCTTTGCCCTCTACAACGTGTTCAACAACCACTTTGAGTTCCGGGGCGCGAGCTTTATTCACGGCTGGATTGACGACTTGTCCGTTGGCGACCAGCTCTTTGCCTGGGATGCGCAGATTCCCTTTATCTCGTCATTCACGATGAACACCTTCCGCTTGCTTCCCTTTATCTACACAGGAAGTCAGCTGCTCAACGGCGTAATCACTCAGTATGGCAATGCTGCCGGAGCTAACCAGAGCTCGATGAAGTTCATGATGTACGGCATGCCGCTGATGTTCTTCTTCCTTTTCTATAATGTTCCGTCGGGACTTCTGCTCTACTGGACGGTCAGCAACATACTGCAGATCGGTCAGCAGGTGATAATCAACAAGATTATGGCCAAGAAGAGGCTGGAGCTTGAGGCCGCAAAGCCCCGTACCGTTGATAAGGCGATGGGCGGCAAGAAAAAGAAGGGCCGCCGTTAGGCTTGCCCCGGTAAACAAGAAATCTTTTCGAGGAGTTATACATATGATTTACGAGTACGAAGGAAAGAATGAGAAGGAGGCCATAGAGAAGGCCGCCGAGGAGCTGGGACTGGAGAGGGACCAGTTTGATGTCGAGATACTGGAGTCACAGAAGGGAACCCTGTTCAAGAAGGGCTATGTCCGCATCCGTGTCCAGCCGGTTGACAGCGAAGATCACGTTGCGGGGGAGTTTGAAGGCAAGGTTCCCAATACGACCGAGCGGGCGAGAAACCCCAGTTTGGTCGCCAACCCTATGCCCCAGAACGAATTCGAGGAGAAGCTCTTGGAGTTCGTTAAGACAATGATAGAAAAGATGGGCTACACTGTCTCCGTCGAGGTGATGTTCCGCGAAGACAAGAAAATCGGCATAAAGCTGACGAGCGAGTCTTCTTCCATTCTGATTGGGCGCAAGGGAAAGAACCTTGATGCAATGCAGCTGCTTGCCAATGTCTACGCCGGTCATCTGGGCCGCGAGGACATGAGAATTATCCTTGATACAGAGAACTACCGCATCCGCAGGGAGGAGAGTCTGGTCCGTCTGGCATATACGACCGCCGACAAGGTGCGGCAGAGGCACAGCTCCGTCCTGTTGGAGCCGATGAACCCCTACGAGAGGAGGCTTATACACACAACGCTGAATGACATCCCTGATGTTGATACCAAAAGCGAAGGAGATGGTTTGTATAAGCAGGTTCGTGTCCTCTACACGGGTGTACGCTGAGCCTGAATATAATTGCGGGTTAACGAAATGAAAAGAAACAAAGCTTGCCGGCATCTGGCCGGGCTTGCGATGCTTGCCGTTGTGGCCTTGTCGCAGGCTCATGCTTTCAACGTGAGGGATATTCTCTCTGCTGACGAATACGCGACGCTGCTCAAGGACGGCAAAATCGAGAGGATGTCCTTTCTGGAGGAGGGCGGAAGTCTGATCTTGGCCCCTGATACGCCTTTGTCCAAGAAAGCCTTGGGCTTCTGGCCTAAGGATATGGAAAGACCTAACTTCTTCGCTGAGGAGATATACCTCGCAAAGAAGGCGGACTTTCCCCGTCCGGATCTTGCGACGATTGACTATGCGGGAAAGATTCTGCGGTCATTCTCCACGCTCCAGGGCATCCAGTACTACAGTCACAGGCGGGGCAAGATGGCGACATTATACGAGGAGGCCTACACGGTTATCCCCGAAATTGATCCGCTGACCGGGCGGGTGAGCAAGGTCGGCGAGACCCGTGGCCCCGACAACACGGCGGGGAGTGCGGACGGCAAAACCCAGTACGCCCTGATGGACGACAATTCTCTCGGGCGGACGGTCTATAAGGTGTCCTACGAGGAGCGGACGGATGAGATCTGGGCGAACTTTGTCAATGAGAGCGCGCTCAAGCTTGGCCCCATAAAGGCATTCGCGCCCGGCAAGCTCAGAATGAACTTTGTTGTCGCAGACTGCGGTGATTACGTTGTCGCCTATCTGACAACAGAGGCTGCTGTTCCGCCGCTCGGTATACTGGAGAAGAAGATAAAGGAGTCATTCTCCACGAGGCTGGCCGCAGTATACGGCTGGTTTACGGGAAGGTTTTGACATATTGGCTTATAGGTTTGTATAATGGAGTGAAAAAATGAAAAGAAGATTGCTTTTGACACTGTTGCTCGCGGCAACGATTCTAATGACAGGGAGCTATAAGGCTATGGATCCGGAAAAGATTTTGAAGGGCAAAGAAGGGCTTTTCGCGAACATCTCTACTTATAGGGGGGATATCCTCGTTGAGCTGTATTATAAGGACGCACCGCTGACGGTGACGAACTTCGTCGGTCTGGCGGAAGGCACGCTGGATGCAAGCAAGGGCAAGCATTTCTACAAGGGGCTCAAGTTTCACAGGGTCATCGCTGACTTTATGATTCAGGGTGGAGATCCCAGGGGCAACGGGACGGGAGGTCCTGGGTACAGCTTCCCCGATGAGATTTCCAGTAAGTACGCGTTTAATGGACCGGGAGTCCTCGCAATGGCAAACCGGGGCAAGGGTACCAATTCCAACGGCAGTCAGTTCTTCATTACTCATGTGCCGACGGCATGGCTCAACGGCAACCATACGATTTTTGGCCATGTCGTGGACAAGGAGAGTCAGAAGGTTGTTGACAGCATCAAGCAGGGCGACGTGATAAAAGACGTGACAATTTATCGGAAGGGGGCTGAAGCCGAGGCTTTCACAGCGACCCAAAAAGACTGGGATGCCCGGCTCAAGGCCTGTGTTTCCAAAAATCAGGCAGAAAAGGAGAAGGCTTTTGCGGCTCAGATTGCGGCGATAGAGAAGAACTTCCCCGGATTCAAGAAGGATTCCAACGGCATCTACTTCAAGACGACCAAAGAAGGGAGCGGCAGTAAGTGCGGTAAGGGAAAGGACGTGTCTACTGAGTACAAGGGATACTTCATTGATGGCAAGGTCTTTGATAAGTCCGAAGGTCGTGGTCCGCTCGACTTCACGACCGGTGCAGGACAGATGATTCCCGGCTTCGACCTGATGGTTCAGGATATGAAAGTGGGCGAGAAGCGAAGCTTTGTCCTTCCCCCTGATCAGGCTTATGGAGAGCGTGGGGCTGGCGATGCCATACCCGGCAACACCTATATCGCTTTTGACGTGGAGCTTGTCAGCGCGAACTAAGACGGGCATATTATCATTGCCTTGGGAGGGGAACAATGAGAAAGACGGCAATTGCTTTTTTGGCGGTATTGGCCCTGCTTTTTTCAGCGGGTCTGATTTCCTGCTCGGACTCGACAAGCAGCGACAGCGGGTCTGGCTCCTCGGTTGATGTCGATGCGGTCGCTTCGGATTCGGAGAAGGCTGTCATCACGGAAATGAATTATGCACGGACCAAACCGGGGGAGTACGTTACAAAGAAGCTCCAGCCTTTGGTTTCCAAAAGCAGCGGGTCATATCTGACTGCCTTGAACGAGTGCATCAGCCAGATGAACGCAATGACCGCAATTGAGGAGCTGAGCTACGGGCAGGGCCTGTACGTGGCTGCCAAAGAGTGGGTCGAAGAGCAGGGGAAAGGCAGTTCCACAGGGCATCAGTCCGGCTGGGACTCTAGGATTGGCAAATACTGCAGCTATACGACGGCAGGCGAGAACATCGCCTACGGTTATGACAGTGCGGAAGCAATTGTTATTGCCCTCCTGGTTGATGACGGTGTGTCAGACAGGGGGCACCGCAAGAATATCCTGGAGATGGACGGACATGGCCCCTATACCCATGCCGGGGCCGCAATAGGCAGTCATGGGGAATACGGCACGATGTGCTGCATCGATTACGCCGGTGGCTATGCCGACAAGTAACTGCTGGGGTAATCGTGTACGAACGGAAGATAGAGCCTTGCCCTGATTCTTTTATTAAGGCGGGCAAGCCCGTCTTCGGAACCTTTGCGGGGGTTCCCGAGCGGGTTGACATACGTGGGGTCAGAAACCCATACTCATCGTTTCATTTTCTGCCTCCACTTGTCACGAATACCAGGATAAAAAGCCGGCTTTCGTATTTCTTCAATATTGGCAGCTACGTGGGCTGCGTTGAATTCTTTGATGCAAAGGTATTCGGCTTTGAAGAGCTGACTTTCTGGGAAAAGTCCAGCAGACGGCGCTTCGTTTACAGGGCAGTTATGGGGCCGCGAAGGCGATTCATTCCTCATTCTCTCCGCTCTGGCTGTGTGATGAACAGTTCCCGCCGCCGCTATTCCAGGATAAGTTGGGATAAAGACCACCGCAAGTTCTCCTTCATGTTCCACATGGATGCAAGCAAGCCTGTCCCTGCTTCCAACGCTGCTTTTTTGTCCCGCATGGAGTCCGATGAGGTGGCTTCCCTCACGACATGCAACCCGTCTCCTACTAGTCGTCGCTGTTCCCTGCACTTTATGCAGAGTATGCCGATTCACGGTGCGCTCTCTGTCAGGG
>CADBRC010000336.1 GCA_902796985.1 uncultured Spirochaetaceae bacterium | reverse complement strand
GGAAGACCGAGCGTGATGTCGTTTGCCTTCGTCGCGGCTTTCTTGATTTCGGCAAGCCTCTCACCTTCCTTCACTTCCTGACCGTTCGTCACAAGGAGACGGGCATCGGTCGGCATGTTATAGCTTCCCAGCTCGTTTCCTTCATCATCAACAATCCAGATACGGGGCTGCTTGGTATCCAAATGCCGGTCAATGATGTAATAGTTTGTGACTCCGGCTTCCTTATCTTCGTGCGCCTCAAGAGTCTCGCCCTCGATGATGTCCTCAAAGCGGATGATGCCCTTCTGCTCTGCAATGATGGGCTCATTGTGCTGCTCGAACTTACCGATGGCAACACCTTTGCTGACCACGCAGTCCGCATTGACAAAATCCTTGTATATCGTGGAACCGTTCGCTATCTCCATCGGCTGCGGGTCACTGACAAGGTAGACAGTCCGGCCCTCATCCTTGATAAGGATGCGACCCTTGGCAGACGGCCTCACATCGCCGGTGCTGCGCTTTATAATCACAACATCCGGACGGACGAAGTCACCGCTCTTGACGACGAGCTCATCGCCGTCTTCCACCGTATACTTATCGTAAAGCCTGACAACTTCCATGGAGCCGCGGCGGGTAAAGAGCCAGTCGCCCTCATTGCTGCCGTCAGCCTTATTGATGACGACGTATCCCGGATACTCACCGCTCTCGAGCTCATCAGTACTGCTGTTAGGTCCTGACACGCTCTTGATGTAGACATCGTGCTTAAACTTGATGCTGTCATCAACGGCAGAGGTTTCGGCCGCACCACCCGTATGGAAGGTACGGAGCGTCAGCTGGGTACCCGGCTGTCCGATTGACTGGGCGGCAATCGTACCGACAGCCTCTCCGACCTCGACAATCTTGTTGCGGGCCAAATCCTTGCCATAGCATTTGACGCAGATACCGTACTTGCTCTCGCAGGTAAGAACCGTGCGGAGCTTGACTTTCTCAACGCCGGCATCGTCAATCTTCTTGGCAAGGTCATCGTCAATGTACTGGTTCACATCACACAAAAGCTCGCCGGAAACCGGATCCAGAACACGCTCTATCGAATAGTGACCAGCGATGCGGCTCGCCAGAGACTCGACCACTGACTCTCCATCCTTGATGGCGGTATAGTCAATGCCGTTAATCGTACCGCAGTCTTCCTCGTTGACAACGACATTCTGCGAGACATCGACCAGACGGCGGGTCATGTATCCTGCATCTGCAGTCTTAAGGGCGGTATCGGAAAGTCCTTTGCGGGCACCGTTCGTAGAGATGAAGAACTCTATAACCGACAGTCCTTCCTTGAAGTTCGACTCAATCGGAAGCTCGATGATTTCTCCGTTCGGCCTCTGCATCAGTCCGCGCATTGCTGCGAGCTGTGAGATCTGCTTCTTGGAACCGCGGGCACCGGACGTGGCCATCATGTAAATCGTGTTGAAGCCGTCCTTGTCCTTGGCAAGCTTGTCCATCATTATTTTGGACAGATCGGCATCCGCCTTGGACCAGACAGCAATCACGCGTTCACGGCGGTCATCCTGCGTAATGGCACCTGCGGCAACCTGCTCCTCGTACTTCTTGACTTCCTTTTTCGCATTGTCGACAATGGCCTTCTTTTCTTCCGGAACGAGGATGTCGTCCATGGAAAGCGTCGCACCAAAGAAGGTTGCGTTCTTGTAGCCGCACTCCTTTATCGCATCAAGCATCCGTATCGTAAGCCATGCACCACCAGACTTTGAATGGTACACGTCCTCAATCATCGCCTTGAGCTTCTTGTCGCCCATCTGGTCGTTGTAGTACTCCACCTCGTCCGGCATGGCCTCGTTGAAGCGGAGGCGGCCCGCCGAAGTCTTGAGGTACATTCTGCCGTTCTCCTCAACGATGCCGATGTCTTTATGGACCTTTTTGGAGACGGAATCCCTGTGGAGCTTTATCTCGGCCTGCCACTCGATTGAGCCGGCAGCGGCAGCAAGACGCACTTCGTCAACAGAGCTGAACAGCTTGCCGGTACCCTTGGCGCCCGGCTTGATGCTGGTCATATAGTAGATTCCCAGAACCATGTCCTGGGAAGGATACACAATCGTGTTGCCGTTCGCCGGATCCAGCAGGTTGCGGGCAGACAGCATGAGCGTCCAGCACTCCATCTGGGCGGCCTGGGTCAGCGGCACGTGAATGGCCATCTGGTCACCGTCGAAGTCTGCGTTGAACGCCTTACAGGCGAGCGGGTGCAGCTTGAGCGCCTTGCCGGGAACCAGCACAGGCTCGAAGGCCTGAATACCCAGGCGGTGCAGGGTCGGTGCACGGTTCAGCATGACCGGATGCTCGCGGACAACCTCATCGAGTATCGCGTAAACCTCGGGAGACTCCTGTTCAACGAGGGTCTTTGCCTTCTTTATATTGAACACGACACCCTTGTCACAGAGCTTCTTCTGCAGGAAGGGCTTGAACAGCTCCAGGGCCATCTTCTCAGGAAGACCGCACTGCCAGAGCTTGAGCTCAGGACCGCAGACAATAACAGAACGGCCGGAATAGTCAACGCGCTTTCCGAGCAGGTTCTGCCTGAAGCGTCCCTGCTTACCCTTGAGCATGTCGCTTATTGACTTGAGCGGGCGGTTAGAAGCACCCTTGACAACCTTCTGGTGCCTCTTGGTGTTGTCAAAGAGGGCATCCACGGCTTCCTGCAGCATGCGCTTCTCGTTCCTGACGATTACGTCCGGGGCGGAAAGCTGAAGGAGCCTCTTGAGGCGGTTGTTGCGGTTTATGACGCGGCGGTACAAATCGTTCAGGTCAGAGGTCGCGAAGCGGCCTCCGTCCAGCTGCACCATCGGGCGCAAATCCGGCGGAATGACAGGAATCACGTCCAGAATCATCCAGCTGGCCTTGTTGCCGGAAGAGCGGAAATCCTCGACAATGCTGATCCTCTTGAGAAGACGCTTGTCGCTCTTGGTCCCCTTCTCCACCATCTTGGCACGGAGCTCTTCAGCGAGCTTATCCAGATCCAGATTGTCCAGCAGGGTCTTTATGGCCTCAGCCCCCTGCAGGGCCTGGAACGAACCGTTGTACCGCTCCTGAGCGGAATTGTACTCGTCATCAGTCAGAAGCTGGTTCTTCTTCAGGTCAGTATCACCCGGATCAATGACGATGTACTTCTCATAGTAAAGCACAGAACGCAGATGGGCCATCTGCAGATCAAGAAGCAGACCCATACGGCTCGGCACCGCGTGATAGTACCAGATGTGGCTGACCGGAGCAGCAAGCTCTATGTGCCCGGTCCTCTCGCGGCGGACCTTGAAATGAGTAACCTCAACACCGCAGCGGTCACAGACAATTCCCTTGTAGCGGATGCTCTTGAACTTGCCGCAGTAGCACTCCCATTCCTTGGTCGTTCCGAAGATGCGCTCACAGAACAAGCCGTCCCTCTCGGGGCGCAGGGTACGGTAATTTATGGTCTCCGGCTTCTTAACCTCACCGTAAGACCACGCCCTAATCGTGTCGGGCGAAGACAGCTTTATCTGCAGGCTGGCAAAATCCTGAATGTCACGCATTTTCGTTCTCCTTGTCGAAACCGGCTCCAATCTTATTGATGATATCCTGCTCGCGCTCCGTCAGGGCAATTCTCTTACCCTTGTCGTCGTAAATCGTGAAGTCCAGTGCAAGGCCGCGCAGTTCCTGCACAAGGACGTTAAAGGACTCGGGAACACCGATGTTCATGCTCGGCTCACCCTTAACCAGGGACTCATAGGCCTTGGACCTACCAATCATGTCGTCCGACTTTATCGTCATCATTTCCTGCAGGGTGTTGGCGGCACCGTATGCCTCAAGTGCCCAAACCTCCATTTCTCCCAGCCTCTGGCCTCCGAACTGGGCCTTTCCGCCGAGCGGCTGCTGGGTAACAAGAGAATAGGGACCCGTGGAGCGGGCATGCATCTTGTCATCAACAAGGTGATGCAGCTTCATGAAGTATATGACACCGACGAAAATCGGGTTGACAAAGGGCTCTCCGGTAAGTCCGTCGCGGACAATCTGCTTACAGTCCGTACCCATCGGGGCAAGCCCCTCAGCCTTGCACTTTTCAGCAGCTTTCTTAAGCTCTTCGGCAATCCGCTCCTGGGACGGAGTCTGGAAGGCCGGAGAGTCGTACCATTTGCCAAGAATCATTCCGGCACGGCCAAGCTCGCTCTCCATGATCTGACCGATGTTCATACGGGACGGAACACCAAGCGGGTTCAGACAGACATCAAGCGGAGTACCGTCCTCCAGATAGGGCATGTCCTCAACCGGAAGGATGCGGGCAACAACTCCCTTGTTACCGTGGCGTCCTGCCATCTTGTCTCCGACGACAAGCTTCCTCTTGTCGGCAATGACGACCTTAACGACCTCGTCAACTCCGGGGTTCAGCTCGTTGCCCTCCTTGCGGCTCAGACGCTGGATGTCAATGACGACACCCTCAACGCCATGCGGCAGGCGGAGCGACGAATCGCGGACCTCCTTAGCCTTCTCTCCGAATATCGCGTTGAGCAGCTTGAACTCAGGAGTAGTCTCACTGTCATTCTTGGGCGTAACCTTACCGACGAGGATGTCGCCGGAACGCACCTTTGCACCGACGCGGACGATACCTTCGGAATCAAGGTTGTCCAGAGTCTTCTCCGCAGTGTTCGGCACATCACGGGTTATCTTCTCCGGACCGAGCTTAGTCTCGCGGATTTCCGTCTGGAACTCGTGGATATGGACTGACGTGTACATATCCTCCTTGACGACCCGCTGGCTGATGAGGACGGCGTCCTCGTAGTTGTATCCGTTCCACGGAACGAATCCGACGAGGATGTTGCGGCCAAGTGCCAGCTCACCGTTAAAGGTTGCAGGACCGTCAGCTATGACCTGTCCGGCCTCAACATGATCACCGACCTGCACGATGGGGCGCTGGTGGTTCACCGTGTCTGAGTTCGTCTTCTGGTATTTCAGCAGGACGTACTCATCATCGGATACAGTCTTGTCACCCTTGGACGCATCGGGACGGATCTTGATCTTGTCGCTTTCAACCCAAACGACCTCACCGGCACGCCTGGCCTTGATGAGGACGCCTGAATCGT
>CADBRC010000335.1 GCA_902796985.1 uncultured Spirochaetaceae bacterium | reverse complement strand
GCGCAGCGTTCCAAGGATCAGCCTCCGTTTCTCCGTTGCGTCCATCGTATGCAGTCTAGCACGAATGCGGGGTATTTGTAAGGGGGGCTAGGAGGCGTGGCTGCCTGTCGCCTTTTCGCCTCCAGAACGCGCTGGCAGGCAGGGGCCGGGCCGTCCTGCGTTTCCGCTTGCGCCAGCCCGCGGCCCCCTTCCGCCTCCGGGGCGGCCTTCCCCTCCCTCCCGTTAGCTCCGGTAGCTTTCCGTCGGGCCGAGGTATGACGCGGGCGGCTCCTTGCCCTCCGGGAAGAGGACGAGCTTTTCCAGCACGAGCGTGGGACAGAGCGCCCAGAAGCGGAGGCTGTTGGCCCCCTTCCTGCACTGCACGGTCGTCCGCCGCTTCTGGATGTTCTCCTCCGCACCCTGCATCCACTCCTCGCTGAAGTAGGTGACGAAGGTCTTTTTGTCCACCATGTTGAGCAGGTGCGGCTTCTCCCCGTTCATCGCGACGGCGTACTCCATCACGTTGTCGATTTTGGGCGGGTTGGTCGGCGAGAAGTAGAGCTCCAGCGTGTATACCCCCTCATCCTCGGCAAAGAAGCTGTACTCAAGCCAGGGCAAATCCTTGTCAGAAAGCGTGAAGGGCTCGTGGAAGACGGGCAGGACCTTCATTGCGGATGCCGTACGGCCGTATCCTTCCAGGTGGCTGAACGCGAATCCTCCCGCATCGTGCTTCTCCGAGAACTTATCCGCGTGCATGGAGATGTAACCGCTCGATCCGTAATAGGTATTCTGCGCCTTTGCGGCGGGCAGGGTCTCCGCGTTGCGGGCGGGGAAGCGCAGCTTCATGTGGCTGAACGCCGTGTCCACGCTGACGGTCGCGATTCCCTTTCCGCCTGCCGCGGCAAGCTTTTCCCGGTCGATCGTCACGGTCAGCGTGTCGTGCCGGTGCAGGGCGGTCCCTTCCTCATGCGACAGGACGAGCCAGGGGCTGTCCGAGGCGAGCGTGTAGGGGATGGGGCTCTCGTTTGACGGGGCCAGGTGCACGGCCATGCTTTCCCGCGCAGGGTGCATGAACGTATCGATGACCATCTCCTTCTCGGAGTAGTCCGTCCCTACCAGGTACTCCTCCCGGTCCTCCGGATTGACGACGAGGCGGGGCTTCTTGGAGGGGTATATGCGGACGAGCGGCGGCTTCTTGTCGTCCTCGTCGTTCCAGTGGTCAAATCCGATGTGCTCGGAAAGGCCGAATCCGTAGAAGCGGCCCCCGTCGACGGCATGGTAGCTGTCGGTCAGCTTCTGGTCAAAGTCCAGATACTCGGCAACCCTGTCCGCCCAGTCGTTCGCCTCCGCCCGGTTCTGCCTCGCGTAGAGCTGGTTCTTCGCGGACGCGACCCAGAGGCGGGACACGTTGGCCGACCCGACGGCGGAATAATACACGAGCTCCCAGAAGGCCCCCTCGATCGGCTTCGGGCAGCGGGACAGGAGCTCGTCTGCGTTCCGTATGATTTCCTCGGACTTTGCGAGAAGCTCGTCCGCCTCGCCGTAATGGGTGGGGTGGTATGTGTCCGCCTTCAGCCGCTCGGTCCTGCTGCGGGCCATCAGCGAGGTGTAGTCCTGTACGAGCTTTTCCATCAGGGCCATGTCCTTCTCGATGAACCACGCGCCGAACTGCCTGTAAAGCCAGTCGTGCGTCCATGCCTGCGTATTGCAGGATGCGGGGGAACCGTATTTGTCATAGTCGTAGGCCATGTCCATGAAGTAGTTCAGCGGGAACTCCAAGAGGCCCATGTCGCCCAGGTTGACGATCCACACGTCGCGGATGCCCCATTCCCAGGCGGCGGTCAGCTGCTCCCATGCGCGGGGCAGGTAGTTTTCGTTGACCCACTCGTAGCAGTGCGGCCCGCCGTGGAAGTCGAAGTGGTAGTAGAGGCCCAGGCCTCCCTTGTGCTTCCGCATGGACTCGTCGGGCAGGGCGCGGAGGATGCCGTAGTTGTCGTCGGTCATCATTATCGTCACGCCGTCAAGCAGGTCCGTGTCCCTGAGGCCGGGCGTGTCCTTGTTCCCGAAGTAGAACTTGTCCACCTCGCTGAACATGACGAGCAGGCGGGGTATCTTGTCCAGGTCGGGGTTCACCTCCTCTTTCATCAGCTGGTACTGGTTGGCGAGCACGTCCTTGAGCATGTCGATGTTGTCCTTGAGCGTCGCCTCCCGGCCCAGTATCGCGGTGTCGCACTCGCCGCGCATTCCGACCGTGTAGATGTTCTCGAACTTGCAGTTGCGCTTGAGCCCGTCGCGCCAGAAGCGGGTGATGCCCTCCTTGTTGCGCTGGTAGTTCCACTCGCTGCCGTACTCCTGCGTCGTATTGCGGTAGTGGCGGTGCTCCTCGCCCGCCCGGCAGCAGGGCTCGTGGTGGCTCGTCCCCATGACGACGCCGTACTCGTCGGCAAGCTCCGCGTTCTTAAGGCCGGGCCCGTCCCATGAGAAGACCGCCGACCACATTGCGGGCCAGAGGTAGTTGCCCTTCATGCGGAGGAGCATTTCAAAGACGTGCTCGTAGCAGAGGGCATTGGGTCCGCCGAAGCGCTTGAGGCTCCAGTTGCCGAACGCGGGCCACTCGTCGTTGATGAAAAAGCCCCGGTACTTTACGGAAGGCTCGCGGGAGACCATGCTGTGCCCCGCCGTGAACTCGAACTCGTCCTTTGTTGCAGGGACGACGTCGGAGAAATCGACGAGCGGCGACACGCCGAGGAGGTCGGATATATGGAAGAGACCGTAAATCGTCCCGCGCTTGTCGCTTCCCGCGATGACGACGGCCTCCTTCACGTCCGGCAGGTCCGCGAAGGGCTGCTCCACGACGAAGAAGCCGAAGACCTCCCGCCGGCCCTTGACTTTGGACAGGTCGATTTTGCCCGCCTTCTCAAGTCCGTCAAGGAGCGGACTCCTGCCCGCCGTGCCGAAGACGACCGCGTCCTTCTTTACGTCCGCGCGCTCGTACGATGCGGCCGGCATGAAGCCGAATACCCGCTCAATGTCCTTCCGGACCTTTCCGGCAATCTTCTGCACGCCCGGGAATGCCTCCCTGTCGCAGACAAAGCAAAGCTCCTGTGCCGGCTGAATGCTCGTTATCTTCATATAACTCCTCCGATGAGGGCGCGAGGCTCCTGAAAGGCTCCGGGCCCCCTGTGATCCTATTGTTTGAAATACTCCGGGTACTTTGCGCGGATTTCCTTCTCGTCCACGAACATCCCGTTGATGTGCCGTGCGAATTCCTTCCTGACGCCCTCGCAGTCCTTTTTCTTTATCGATTCCAGAATGGCCCGGTGCTCGGTGATGATGCGCTCGGTGTTGGAGATGTGCAGGCGCAGGGTGCGGAAGCGGGCGTGGTGGATGCTCATCAGCTGCACGGTGTAGTAGCAGAGCATCCGGCCCGCAATCTTGTACATCGTCTGGTGGAAGCGGTTGTCGCACTCCATGAACTTGCCCAGGTTCTGCTTGCCGAAGTAGAACTCCTGCAGGACGACGGTCTCTTCCAGACTGTCCACGTCCTCCGCCGTCGCCTTCCGGCAGGCCTGTTCGGTGACCGCCCCTTCAATGGCGGCGCGGATGAAGCAGGACTCCTCGACGAGCGCCATGTCGATCAGGCTGACCAGGCTCCCCCGCTGGGGGATGACTTCAACTATCTTTGTGTTCGCCAGCTCGAGCAGGGCCTCGTGCACGGGGGTGCGCGACAGGCTCAGCTGGGTTGCCAGCTCCTGCTCGCTCAGCATGCTGCCGGGCTTGAGCTCCAGCGAGACTATGTTTTCCTGAAGGACGCGGAGGGCGAAGTCGTGGTTCGTCTCCCGCTCCAGCTTCTCGGGGATTGTCATGCTTTAAGGATAAACCCGAAGTCCGCAGTTGTCAACTAGTATGCAAGTTTGCAAATTTTTCTTGACATCCACGAAAATGGTGCTAGAATGAAAGTTGCGGGGCTTGGATACTAGTATGCGAGCCTTGCCTGATATATGGAAAGTGGGGTCTGTATGGTAAAAAAGAAGACGGTCATGGAATACCTCAGGCGGAACTGGCAGTACTACGCGATGATGCTGGTTCCCGTCATCTACTACCTGGTGTTCCGCTACGTGCCCATGGCGGGCAACATCATCGCGTTCAGGCGTTACCGCGCCGGTCACAGCATCTTCGGCGACGAGTGGAGCGGGCTCAAGTACTTCCGCCAGTTCGTCGGCGACCTGACCTTCTGGCG
>CADBRC010000334.1 GCA_902796985.1 uncultured Spirochaetaceae bacterium | reverse complement strand
GGCCGCAAGCTGCGTCGCCGCCGTCAGGAATGCGACCAGAAAGCCCCTGATGGTCAAGCTTTCGCCCAACGCGCCGGACATCGTGGCAGTCGCGCTTGCATGCGTGGAGGCGGGTGCGGATGCGCTCAGCCTCATAAATACGATAAGTGCAGTCAGCATAGACATAGAGCGGGGGCGGCCCGTCTTTGACAACATCAGGGCGGGCTTGTGCGGCCCTGCCATAAAGCCCATCGCGCTCAGGATGGTTTACGATGTGGCCTCTGCGCTCAGGGGGCAGTCTTCCTTCAAGCAGGTTCCCCTTGTCGGTATGGGCGGCATATCCTGCTGGCAGGATGCCGTCGAATTCATCATGGCGGGTGCGAGCGCGGTTCAGGTGGGCAGCGCGAAGTTCGCCAATCCGCATGTCATGGAGGAAATAATCTCCGGCATCTCCTGGTTCATGAAGACCCACGGCTACCGGACCGTAGACGAGATGGTCGGGCAGGCGCTGGCCTGATGACCGCCGCTTGCTGCGGCCTGCCGCTGGTCAGCCCCCTGTACTGCGGCATAACTAACCGGCCTGCCGTCAGGGGAATATCTGTATCTGGTTTTTAAAGAAGTCCCTGACGGACTTCTTTATGTCCTCCGGTGACATCGTCTTAAGGATGTAGCCGGTGGGCTCCAGGTGCATGATACCCATGACGCTCTCCTTGTCGTTGCTCGCAGTCAGGAAGATGACGGGCAGGTTCTGGAACTCCACGTCGTCCCTGAATCTCCTGAGTACGTCGGAGCCGTCCATCCCGGGCATCTTGTAGTCCAGAAGGATAAGGTCCACGGGCCGCATGTCCAGAAACTCCATGACTTCATCACCGGAATTCAGGAGCGAGACATCGAACTCCTCTCCGAGCCAGCTCTTTACGCTCCTCAGGAAAATCGGCTCATCGTCCACGACAAGAATCCTGGGTTTGTCCGGGTCGTTCTTCTCCATCTGCTTCATGAGCAGGGATATGTCAACAGGATATGACAGGAAGCGGACGCAGGGCAGCTGCTTCAGGAACTTCTCGTCCTCAATGGACAGGTTCCCTATGTTTCCGATGAGGTACAGGGACAGGCCGGTCCTCTCCTTCTTCGCTGCGGCATCTTTTATGATGGGAAAATCCATCATCTCCTCCAGACAGATAATCAGATGGATGGCTTTGTCCGGCAGCTCCTTTATTGCATAGGAACCGGGCAGCGTTACGGCAGGTTCACATCCTGCCTTCCTCAGGTCCTGAAGGAAATTCTTCACGACCAGACGGGATTCATTTCCCAAGACATACACGTCTTTTTTCATATCAAACCTCTCTTTTTCATTTCTTTGTCAGTGCGGACAGAATTTCCTTCAGGCCCTTAAAGTCCACGTTTTCAACGCAGGCCCGCAACCGGGTCATGTCTCCCTCAAATTCAGGGGGGACCGGCATTCCGTCCAGCTCCTCCATCAGGACATCCAGTCCGTCTATGTCAAAGCTCCCGGCACACGCCGACAGCCGTTCCAAAAACTCATCAAGCTGTTCCCGCGAAACGGGGGGCTTGTCTTTTGCTTTCCGGCCTGCATCCCCGGTATGGAGGATGGGGGCGAGCAGGTCCTTCATCTTTCGGAATTCCGCGATGAAGGGGCCGTGCACGGCGTGTATCTGTTCTATGGATTCGCTGGATTCGCCTGTACCGCTGTCGGCCAGCGTTTCCAGATTTTCGGCGATTGCGGAAAGTTCGCCCGCTCCGATGAGCCGGGAGGTGCTCTTCACGGCATGGACCTTTATGCTGTAGCCCTTCCAGTCTCCGGCCTCGTACAGCTTTTCCAGCTCTTCGGCCCTGCTGTCCACCGAGCCCGCGTAATTATGCAGGGTGGACTCAAGGACTTCCGTTGACCCGCAGTTTGCGAGGGCCGCAGTGGCGTCAATTCCGTCAATGCCGCGGAGAAGGGAAAGGATATCCCCTCCGGCCTCCTGAGCAGCTGCTGTATTTTCGTCCGGTGGATTTTCCAGATAGTCTTCCGGAAGGAAATGCCGTATCATCTCCTCCAGTCTGTCGGGGTTGACCGGTTTGGACAGATAGTCGTCGAAGCCCTCGTACAGATAGGTCTTCTTGACCCCGCTTATGGCATTCGCAGTGAGGGCAACGCAGGGCTTGCCCGCCGACAGGTTGCCCTGCATGGACTGCATCGCGTGCAGGGTCTCTATTCCGTCCATCTCCGGCATCCGGTGGTCCAGGAACAGTATGTCGTAGACATTCTTCTTGACCAGCCGCAGGGCTTCCCGTCCGCTCGTTGCCGTGTCGATTTTCATTCCGGTTTTCTTGAGCAGTCCCCGTATGACCTCAAGGTTCATCTCCGTGTCATCGACGAAGAGGAGCCGTGCCCGGGGTGCATACAGCTTCTCTGTATAGGCTTCGATGCGCTCGACGCTCTTCCGGTAGGCTTCCTCTATGTCTCCGGCCGGGGACCAGTCTACGACCTCCTGCTTTACGGCGAAGGAGAAGCAGCTTCCCTTTCCGTATTCGCTTTCGACTTTCAGGGACGAGCCCATCATGGAGAGGAGCTTGACGACGATGCTCATTCCCAGTCCGGTTCCCTCGACCGTCTTGTTCTTGCCTTCCTCGATTCTCTCGAAAGGGGAGAAGAGCTTGTTCATGTCTTCCTGCTTTATGCCGCTCCCGGTATCCTGAACGCTGACCGTGAGCAGGATGTACATGTCGTCCTTTTTCTCGTAGCCGATGCGGAAGCTGACCGAGCCTTCTTTTGTATACTTGACCGCGTTCGTCAGGATGTTGAGGATGCACTGCTTTATCCTCACGCTGTCTCCGTAGAGGGTCCGCGGCAGACCGGGATCGGAGGACAGTACGAAGTCAAGCCCCTTACCTTTCGCCCGCTCGCGTATCATGTTCACCAGGTCAACAATCAGGGATGGGGTATCGTAATCTTCCGGGATCAGCTCCATCTTTCCGGACTCTACTTTGGAGAAGTCGAGTATGTCGTTCACGATGGAAAGCAGGCTCGTTCCCGCCATCTTGATGTTGGAGGCATAGCCCAGTATCGTCTTGTCGGAGCACTCCCGCAGAATCATCTCGTCCATGCCGAGCACGGCGTTTATGGGCGTGCGGATTTCATGGCTCATGTTGGCGAGGAACGCACTCTTTGCACGGGATGCGGCCTGTGCCTCCTCCTTCGCTCCCCGTTCGCTCTTCGTCTGTTCCCGTATCCAGGTGATGTATTCCTTCATCTGCCCCGTCATCTTGCGGATGTTGTCGGCAAGGATTCCCAGCTCGCTGCTGGACTTGTAGGGAATGTTCCTGTTCAGCTCCCCGCGTGCAAGTTTGTGGGACGCCTCCGTCATCAGGCGGACGGGAGTAAGAATCATCTTGTCCATGACGAACAGGAAGACGGCGAGCAATGCGGCGGAAAGGGCGAGGGAGTAGGCGAGGGTGAGCAGAAAGTCCTTTTGGGTTGCGCGCCTTGTGGCTGTTGCCTTCGCTATGACCAGCGTCATGCCGTTGCCGAGCTTCCGTATGGCCCCCTGATGGAGCTGCCCCCTCCACTGGAACTCAACGAGCTCTCCGTCCGCCCTGACTGCCATGCTTGCGGCCATGGCCCGCGCATCGGCGGAAGCCTCTACCGACCTGCTCATGCTGCTTGAATTGCTGTAGTATATGAGGGTATCTTCCTGCCCCAGAAGTACGCCGAGCATTCCGTCGTCCGGCAGGGAGTCCACGATGTCCTTGAGGGTCGCGAGGTTTATGTCCATGCCGACGACACCGAGCAGCAAGCCTTCCCTGTAGAGGGGCGTAATATATGAAATCATGTGGGCGTTTATGTTCTTGTTCTCATAGGGGGCCGTCCAGACAGGCTTTCCGGCCCAGACGGGGGTATAGTACCAGCCGACGTGCTCCGTGTCGGTCGGGGAAAAGCGCAGGATGTCCGTCGGCCTTACGCTGACAAAGCCGCCCTTACCGTCGCTTTCAAGAAAAATGCCCCGTTCCCCGCCGAAGCGCTCTGCCTCCATGCGGAAATAGAGGGCGATGACCCCGTCCGCGAGGGATGCCAGCGACGACATTTCACCGGCAAGGGAGTCCATGAACAGCTTTTCGTATGCGGGGCTTGCAATGATTTTCTCTTCGTCGAGCGTCCTGAGTATGTATTCCTCTGCGGCCTGTACGGAGTTTTCGATAAACCTGAAGCATGCGTCCAGCTCAAGGGACTTCTTGTCCAGAGTCATGCTGACGGACCGGGCGAAGGAGTCTCCGGCAATTTTCCGGACCCTGTGCATGATGGGAATTGCCGTCAGGCAGAACACAAGCAGGACAAGGGCAATGCTGCCGGGAAACACCAGAAGCTTTATGGACTGGGAATGCCTGACTTTCATGATTTCCGGCTGACCCCGTTGCCACCGGCTTCCTTGATGGTGTAGCACTGAAGGACTGCCCGGTGATAGTTCCGCTTGATGCTCTCAAAGAGGTCTACCTGGACTATGCCGACGGATATCGTGACCCCGGTTTCGTTCTGTATGGAGGCGCACAGAATCCTGAACTTCATCTCCGCCTCATCGACGTCTATCTCCAGGAAGAGCACAAACTCGTCCCCGTTCCAGCGGAAGATAAGCCCGCTTTCTCCGAACATCTCCTTGGTCAGCTGCACTATCTTTATCAGAATGGCGTCTCCGTCCATCGTCTCGTTGGCGGCCTTGAAACAGTCTATGTCGAACACTGCCATGGACTTGTAGCGGGTCGTGTTGAATACGCCCTGCTCTCCGAACGAGTCGTTCACGTAGTTGCGGTTGGGAAGCCCTGTCAGCGGGTCTTCCGGCAGGAGCGTCTTGACCAGCATGTGCTGGTTCTGTCCGCCCGGAGACAGCAGGGCCAGCACGAAGAGGGCCGCAAGGATAAGGTAGAGGACTATGACCAGCGCGGCGGAAAGACTGTTCCTGTCGGAAAGGCTTCCGAAGCCCTGCATGACGAGGTACCAGCCCAGCTTGTCCATGTAGCGGGTCATGCGGAAACCTCCGAAGCTCCTCCTGGCGTAGGTGAAGGAGTCCGGCCCCGCGCCGTCCGCTATGGCATCGGAGATGTATGCGTTCTCTATGTTTGATGAGTCCACGTCAGCCTGCACGAGGCCGCTCGCGTCGATGAGGTTTACTTTGACCCCCCACTTGCTTTCCGCCTTTCCGAGGATGTCCTGAATCTCGTCCATGAAGAGGCCGATTCCGCAAACCCCCATCGGGCTTCCGTCGGGACCGCTGATGCGGGCGTTGGCGAATACGGCCCAGCGGTAGTCGTTCATCTGGTCGCGGTCCGTATCCAGGGCAATGCCTTTCCCTGAGTCCAGAAACAGCTGGTACCAGATGTCGTAGGGTTCCTGCTCGGGGTTTACGATCTTGGCAATTCCGCCGGGCGTGTAATAGCGGCGGGTCCGCTCCGAGACGACGAAGACTGCACTGTAGCCGAACTGCTCCCGGATCGAAGACAGGTAGTCCGACATGGCAGCTTCCAGCTGCTCAGGGACATCGGCATCCTCATTTTGCAGGGCTTCCTTGAGGAATTCGTTGCTGGCCATAGTTTCGACTATGGTCATGGGAATTTCCAGGCTGTTTTCCAGTTCGTCGTACAGATAATCCGCTATGAGCCGGTTCTGCTCGGCCCCGCGGTCCTCGGCGTGGAGATGGAGGCGGGGAATGACATAGAGGGTAAGGACGGCAATTGCACCAGCAACAAGTGATGCCATGAGCAGCTTTCGTCTCATAAACAATCTTCCTCCTGAGCTGTGAAGCCGTGCTAGCGGCTGGCCGTTCTACGGCTGGACGGACTTTTCCGCTCCGTCCTTAGCCGAACAGCCCGGGGAACACGTCTGCCATGCCGTAAAGCTTGCCCGGCTTGAGCGTGCCGTCGGAAAGCATGGCGGAAAGGCGCTCCAGCGCGTGGACGGCTCCGCTTGCAAATCCCTGCCGGCTGCGTGCCGTGTGGGTCAGCTCAATCGTGTCGGCGGGCGAGTCAAAGAAGACGGAATGCGTCCCCGGCACCGAGCCGCAGCGGGTTGACGACACGTGCAGCTGATTGGCCTTGGGCCGTTCGTGGAATGCGTCCGTAACTATCTCGGTCTTGGCCTTGTTCCCGGCCATCACGCGGCGGGCTATCTCCAGCGCGGTCCCGGAGGGGGAGTCCGCCTTCTGGTTGTGGTGCATTTCCCAGACCGCCATGTCGTACTCGGAGAAGTTGCTGACGAGGCTTGCCGCCTCCTGCACGATTTTATAGAAGAGATTGACCCCGATGGAAAAGTTTGCGCTCCGCATGAGGGTTCCGCCGCACCTGGCGGCGAGGGCGGCGACCTCCGCCTCCCTGTCCGTCCAGCCGGTCGTGCCGATGACGAGGGGCAGCCCCGTCGGGAGCAGGGCTTCTATGTTGCCCATCACGGCACTGGGATGGGAGAATTCAATGACTCCCTCCGCCCCGCTTGACTTTACCGCAGCCGTAATGGCCGCTCCGTCCCCGGCAGCGACCTTTACCTTCGCGTCAGGGGCAGCGACATCGACCGTCGTGACGACCTCATGCCCGTAAGAGAGGGCGGTCTGCTCCAGCAGGTGCCCCATCTTTCCGTATCCAACAAGCGCAATCTTCATCGCAGTTCTTCCTTACAAGCGTTTCTAAAATCAATACCCGTCGCTCATCGCGCGGTTTGCATCCCTCTGGCAGAGCTCCTGATAGGTAAGGCTCATCTTCTTGAGCTTGTCCTTGAGCTCCTGCGGGTAGGGCATGTAGCGCCAGAAGATGCCGCGGACTTCCTTGGGGAGCTTCTGCTGGCCCAGGGCCTCCTTGGTAATCCAGAGGATGTAGTCGGCGATGAAGAACTGCTTCAGGTCGCCCTTGAGCTTCTGGCTGTCAATCCACTGGTAGTACATTCCCGTCAGGCCGTCCGACATCCAGTCGAATGATGCCTTTTCCTTGGCAACCTGCCAGCGGAGGTCTGCGACCGCCGTAAGGCAGGCAATCTTGAGGTTGCGCGGGTACATCGGAATGCAGATGCGGCCGCGGCTCGTGATGCGGTTGTAGCGGTCGAAGGGCTCCCAGCAGAAGCCGGAGTCGCCGTAGGTCGGCACGAGCAGGGTGTAGGGAACGATGCGGTTTGGCATGTTCCTGTGGATGCGGACGAAGCAGCCCGGGTCGATCGACTCGATCCAGGCCAGCTCGCGGATGACGTTCTCCCGGAAGCCGGTCCCCTGCTGGAGGCAGTGGAAGAACTCGCGGGTAAATACGGGGAACTGGTTCCCCTGACGGCCGCAGGTCATCTTTGCCATCTGCCGCATCGTCGTCATCTCGCCCAGAATGGTTTCCTGATCGACCGTCGCGCTGTCCTTTTCCGTTTCGGCAGCATTGGCGGCCATGTTGTCGTTCAGTCTGTTTATGTCCGCCAGAGCTCCCTTTATCTCCTCAATGCCCTTCTCAATCTCCTTGTCCAGACGCTGCAGGTCCTTCAAAAGATTGACTATCTCGGAACAGGTCTTTTTCTGAAGGTCGGTGTAGGGATACTTGTGCTTTTCAAGCCCCTCGAGCGAATACTGGTTGTGTTCCAGAAGAATCTTCACCTTGTCCTGAAGGTCCTCCTCCAGACGGTCACGCTGGGCTTCCTTCATCGAAACGAGGCTGTCGGAGCTCTGGATTTTACCGCTCGCCTTGCCCATGGCGGCCTGGGCCTTCGCCTGCTGTGCGCCGGGATTGTTGGCTCCGCCCTTGACGGGAATCTCGTCCGTCGTGGACGGCTTCATCTTGCCGATGGCGACCTCGCGGATCCACTCGTCCGTATAGAGGATGGGCTCTCCGGTATAGTTGTCAAGGATTGCGCGGGCAAAGAAATCCTTCTGCTCCGGGCTGAACAGCGACGGGAGGACGACTCCGTAGCGCATTGCGAGCCTCTTGCAGAGGGGCAGGCGGGTGTTGACCATCTTGGGTGCGAGCGTACGCAGGAAGTTCCAGTACACTGAGACAATCTGCTGCCGGTAGACCGTGCGGTCCTTCTTGTCGGTACAGTTGAGGTACTTGACGAGTATGGCGTGCAGCCTCTGCGCGCTCTCGCCCTCGCCGCCGAGCGCAGTCTTGTAGTATGCCTGGTCGTCAAAAACCTTGTTGGGCGCGTCCTCAAAGAATTTCTGGATGGGAGCGAAGGATTTGACCGTCAGGTCTACATCCGCGACGTTCCCGGCTCCTATGGGAGCCTTCTGGACCCCGGACGGACCGGCTTTGCCCTGGGAGTCGGCAGCCGGGGCGGGGAAGCTGTCTGCCTCCTCAAATTCCGCCGCAGCGGCGAAATCGTCTGCATCTCCAGCCTGAACCGCAGGATCATCCTCCAAATCTGCAATCAAAGAGTCGATATCCCCGGTGAAACCTTCCTTTTCTTCCATCACAAACTCCAAATTACGTAAGAATTCTGCCCCATTATAGCATGCGCCCCCGTAACTATCAAGGGTTTCGTCGCGTGAAGCTTAAAGGTTTCGTCACGTGAAGCTTAAGCTTTTTGTCACGTGAAGCTTAAGCTTCTTGTCACCGGATCAATGAGGATTTGTAGCCAGAAAATTCAAATGCTGGCTAAAAAACGGCAGCTACGCCGCCGCGCCTTGACAGGCAGGGGAAATTGCGCGTATAGTTAGGGGGGGGGTAACGACAGGTAGCAAGATGGGGAGGACGCACTTCCGGGCATACGCAGCCTTCGTTTTCGCTATATTCTCTTCTATTGTATTGCTTGTAGTGCCCGCTTCCTGCAACGGGAATGCGGGTGGCTCCGACTCCTACGGCCCGACCTACAGCCCAGGCGGGGGCGGTGACAGCTCCGGCCAGACCCAGTCGGGCGGCGACCTCAGCGCGATAGACATCCTGAACTACTCCAACGCGGATCAAATGGGTACCGTCGTGGAAATCCTGCTGGGCGGAGGCGGAGGCACCGACGAGTCGCAGACGCAGGCCGTCACCCTGAGCGCGGATGCCATAGGCCTGCCGCCTGACGGAACGGCGACGCTCACGATAACCGGGAACGGCGTGGACTACACGGCTACCGCCACGGCGGACGCGGACGGCAACGTGACCTTCGAAATCCCCGCCATCACGACGGGCAGCGAGATAACCGTCAGCCTGGCCGTCAAAAACTC
>CADBRC010000333.1 GCA_902796985.1 uncultured Spirochaetaceae bacterium | reverse complement strand
GGATGTCGGGGTGGCTCTCCTTGATGCGGCGGAAGGCCTCGGCGGTGCCGGGAACGCCCTGGTTGACGACGATTGCCTTCATCTTGGGATCATCGGCGAGGGCGACAATCTGTGAAATCGTCGTCTCCTGCTGGGACATGAAGTCATCGGGGTAGGTGATGTGCTGGATCATGCCGCCGTTGTTGACCGCGCCGTAGCGGCGGATGAGCTCCTCAGCGCCGCGCAGGTCGTCCTCGGACTGGGAGACCGTTCCCGTAACGACACCGATGTGGAAATCAGGTGCTGCGGAAGATGAGGATGACGCCGTCTCCGCGCCGGACCCGGACTCGGACTGCTGGGCAGTTTCCTTGCCCTTGCAAGAAACGAAAGCAAATGCCAGCGCGCATGCGGCCAGCAGAATCTTTGCCTTTTTCATATATTTCTCCTGGTTTTGAAAAAAACTATTCGGAAGCACAAGCATTCCGTTGAGAGACTATAACACGAAGTTAAGCAGCTCTTCAACTGCTCGTTGCAAAAACAAGACATTTCTCTTATAATAGAAATATGTTTCGCATTTACGTTGAAAGGAAAGATGGCTTCAGGAACGAGGCCGGACGCATTTACTCGGATATAAAGGGCTTCCTCGGTGTCAAAGGGGTAAGCGGGGTCCGCTACCTGAACCGCTACGACATAGAGAACGTGTCGGAGCCTGTCTGCGAGGCCGCCGTCAGCCGGATTTTCTCGGAACCGCAGAGTGACTTCGTGTTCTACGACAGCCTGAACGTTGCCTCCGACGAGACCCAGATTATCTGGGAGTACCTGCCCGGTCAGTATGACCAGCGGGCGGACAGCGCGGAGCAGTGCCTTCTCCTCCTCCGCGAGGGAATGTCCAGGGAGTTCACGGTCAGAAGCGAGCCCCCCATCGTCCGCTGTGCCAAGATTGTCCTGCTCAAGGGAGCGAAGGACAGCCTTTCAAAGGAAGATATCGTCAAAATAGAGCGTTACCTGATAAACCCGGTGGACAGCCGCCTTGCCGCCGAAGGCAAACCCGCCACGCTCAGGATGAAGCTGGGCGAGGCGCATGACATAGAGACGGCCCAGGGCTTCACGGTTCTGGATGACAAGGAGCTTGACTATTACCGCGGCTCCCTCGGCCTTGCAATGGACCTGTCAGACGTCAAGTGGATGCAGGGCTACTTCAAGGACAAGGGGCGGGATCCGACGATTACCGAGATCCGCGTGCTGGACACCTACTGGTCCGACCACTGCCGCCACACGACTTTCAACACCGTCCTTGAGGACGTGAAAGTAGAAGAGGGCCTCTACGCGACCGAAATCCGCAAGGCATGGAAGAGCTACCAGGAGATGCGGGGCGAGCTGTACGAGGGCCGCTCCGACAAGCCGGTCACCCTGATGGACATGGCGTGCATCGCGGCCAAGTGGCTCCGGAAGCACGGCAAGCTGGACGACCTGGAGGTCAGCGGCGAGAACAATGCCTGCTCGATTTTCGTCGATGTCCGCTGCACGGCGACCAACGACAGCCCGGAGTCCACGGAGCGCTGGCTGCTCCAGTTCAAGAATGAAACCCACAACCACCCGACCGAGATTGAGCCCTTCGGAGGGGCTGCGACCTGCATCGGCGGGGCGATACGCGACCCCCTCTCGGGACGTTCCTGGGTTTACCAGGCCCTCCGCGTCACCGGTGCGGCCGACCCGACCGTCCCCCTGTCGGACACCATGCCCGGCAAGCTCCCGCAGATAAAGCTGACCCGTGAGGCCGCGCAGGGCTTTGCCAGCTACGGCAACCAGATAGGACTGACGACCGGGCAGGTCGCCGAAATCTACCACCCCGGCTTCCTCGCCAAGCGCATGGAACTCGGTGCGGTCATATCAGCATCGCCCGCCGACCAGGTGGTCCGTACGGAACCTGAGCCGGGCGACATCGTCATCCTCCTCGGAGGCGGCACGGGCCGCGACGGAATCGGAGGAGCAACCGGAAGTTCCAAGGTCCACAACAAGAAGTCCGTCAGTACGGCGGCGGCGGAAGTCCAGAAGGGCAACGCCATAGAGGAGCGCAAGATCCAGCGGCTTTTCCGCAGCAAGGACGTGTGCCTGATGATAAAGCGCTGCAACGACTTCGGAGCGGGCGGCGTGTCCGTTGCCGTCGGCGAGCTTGCGCCCGGCCTGGACATCAACCTTGACGCAGTCCCCAAGAAGTACGAAGGACTTGACGGCACGGAGCTCGCCATCTCCGAGAGCCAGGAGCGGATGGCGGTCGTCGTTGCGAAAGAAGACGTGGACCGCTTCATCCAGGCCGCCGCCGCCGAGAACCTGAACGCCGTCGTTGTCGCGACCGTCACCGACACGAACCGCATGGTGATGAAGTGGCGGGGCAAGACGATAGTCGATCTGGACCGCTCGTTCATCGACACGGCAGGAGCACCCCACAAGGCGAAGGCCTTCATCGAGATGCCGGACAGGGAGAGCCTGCCCCCGCTCGCAAAGCCGCTCGACGGCGTATCCCGCCAGCTCTGGCGCAGTTCCAAGGCACGGGACAACCTGCACAATGCATGGCTTGCCGCCATGTCCGACCTGGCCTGCTGCTCGCAGCGCGGGCTCGGCGAGCGCTTTGACGGCTCCATCGGCTCGGCGACCGTCCTCTTCCCCTACGGAGGCCGCTTCCAGGCGACCCCGGAAGCGGGCATGGCAGCAAAGCTCCCCGTCCTGCCTCCGCGCGAGACTTCCACCGTCTCCCTGATGTCCTACGGCTATGACCCCCGGGTCTCCGACTGGAGCCCCTACCACGGGTCCGAGATAGCGGTGCTTTCATCGCTTACGAAAATCACCTGCATGGGAGGCGATGCCTCCACGTGCCGCCTGAGCTTCCAGGAATTCTTCGGCCGCTGCGTCGATGACAAGACCTGGGGCTACCCCGCCGCAGCCCTGCTCGGCTCGATTGACGCGCAGCTCGCCATGGGTACGGGCAGCATCGGCGGAAAGGACAGCATGTCCGGCACCTTCGAGAAAATCAACGTTCCCCACACCCTCGTCTCCTTCGCGGTGACGACCGAGGACGTAAAGAACGTCACGTCCGGTTCCTTCAAGAAGAGCGACGACAACATCTACATGGTGATGACCCCCTATTCCGCCGAGAGCATTCCCGACTGGGAAGCCTTCAAAAAGAATGCGGCCGTCCTGTACAAGCAGAACGCCGAGGGCAAGATCCGTGCAATGTACCCGGTAGGACCAGGCGGCATCGCGGAAGCCGTCAGCAAGATGGCGATGGGAAACAGGATAGGCGCACGGATAGACAACTTCCCGCAGGCAGTCACGCGGATGGGCGTGGGCCTTGCCAACGAGACCGGGCCGGACGACCTCTTCATCCCCGTCTACGGTTCGATTATCGTTGAGGCCGACCACCTGGATCCTGCGGACTTCGAGACGGGCACGCTCGTCAAGCTCGGCGTGACGGTGGACAGCGAAGAGATAACGCTCTTTACCGACATTGTGCCCAACGTCACGATAAGCCTGAAGGAGATAGAACAGGCATGGGAAAGCACGCTCTCCAAGGTTTTCCCGCCGGTCTCATCGTCCGCGACCCCGGAGATGCCGGACTTCGCCCTCGGCGAGCACGAGAGCCTCGCCCCGGCGCGCAAGGCGTTCAGCCCCAAGTACTCCCAGACCAAGCCCCGCGTCATCATCCCGGTGTTCCCCGGCACGAACTGCGAGTACGACATGGCGAGGGCGTTCAGCCTGAACGGGGCCGACCCCAAAATCCTCGTCTTCCGCAACAGGACCCCGGAGCAGCTGTCCGAGTCGCTCGACCAGTTCAAGAAAGAGATAGACGAGGCGCAGATACTCGCATTCTCCGGCGGCTTCAGCATGGGCGACGAGCCTGACGGGTCTGCCAAGTACATCGCCAACGTCATCCGCGAAAGCCGCATCTCCGATGCGATCATGGAACTGCTCAAGACGCGCAAGGGGCTTGTCCTCGGCATCTGCAACGGCTTCCAGGCGCTCATAAAGACCGGCCTCGTTCCCTTCGGAGAAATCCGCGAGCCTTCCAGCGAGCTTCCGACGCTGACATTCAACAAGGTCGGACGGCACATCAGCCGCATCGCCCGCACCCGCCTGGTCAGCGCGACGAGCCCCTGGGCCCTCTCGCGCTCAGTGCTTGACCCGAGGATTCACCTGGTTCCGATAAGTCACGGCGAAGGCCGGGTCATCATGAGCGAGGACCTCGCGAGGCGCTTCTTCGCGACGGGACAGGTGTTCAGTCAGTACGGAGACAAGGGCGGCGCACCCGCGACCTGCGAGCCGGACAATCCCAACGGCAGCCTCTTCGCCATAGAAGGGCTGACCAGCCCGGACGGCCTCGTCCT
>CADBRC010000332.1 GCA_902796985.1 uncultured Spirochaetaceae bacterium | reverse complement strand
TCTTTCTTACTTGTGCGGATGACGCCCAGCACGATGAGGGGGAGGGCCGCTAGGTAAACGGCGATGCGGACAGCTGTAGGGCACAGTCCGTGGCAGGCGAAGAATTCGCTGAAAAAGAAGGGGTAGGCGATGGCGTTGCATGCCAGCCCCTTAAGTGAGAATGAATCAAAGAAGCCCAGGTCAGACCTTCCCGGCGAGGCGGGCAGAAACAACTTGTAAAGTACATAGAAAAGGACGAACGAGGCGTAGAAGCAGATCTGCGGGAGAAAGCCTCCCGCAGCGAGAGAGTCCGTCCAGGACTGGATGAAGCTGTTCTTTTTCATCGCCGCCCGGAGCATCAGGAGGATTCCGGTACTGGCGAATGTCATGAGCAGGATGATGCCCTGGAAGCGGCAGCTGTAGGCGTACATGACGCAGAATCCCGCCGCCGCCGCTGACAGGCATTGCCTGACGCTGCCGCTTTCCCTGTCGTATACCCCATAGAAGCATATAACCGACAGGGTAGAGAAGAGCAGGAAGGGGATGTCCGAAAGGACGTTGTTCAGGTAGGTGATGAGGGCGGGACTTACGGCGAGCAGGAATGTCGCGCTTGTGGCTTTCTTGGGCCGCATGCGCTTCCGGTAGAAAACGGATATAGAGACGATGAAGGCAGCGAAGCAGAGAATCATCGGGGCTTTCAGCGCGAGCAGTTTCAGGTCCCAGATTTTATAGAAAGGAAGCAGGAGCAGGGCCGTCCCGTACTGGTAGCCTACCTGCGGACGGGCGGGATTGTCCTGCCCGCCTGCGAGGATTCCTGCCTGTGCTATGTACTCGGCAAAGTCGTCGCCCCAGGTCTGCCCCCTGTCTATGAAAAGGGCGGCGAGCAGGACGGCGGTCAGGGCGGGGAGGACGGTCAGGAGGAGGCCCCTTGTACCGGGGCGGACAGGGCTGCTGATATCTGCGGGGGCGTTTCCCGCTCTCCGGGGCGGAACCGCGTCATCGGCATGTGTGCCGGAACTCCGTACGATGTGGTCCGCCTTGAGCAGGATGAGGCAGAGGACTGTGGCGGCGAGGATGACCAGAATGCGCTGTGTCCGTCCGAACGGGATGGCAGCGGCATACAAAAGAACCCAGAGGCCGAGTCCTGCGAACAGCTGCGGCCAGCCGGGCTTTTGCATCGTGTATATCTTCAGGTATGCAAAAAGGACTGCCCAGGAGAGCAGGGCCGGGATGATGCAGGTCAGGATATCCTGTCCCCAGGCGGAGAAACGTCTGAACCAGACCTCCTGCGTCAGCCCCCGGCCCGCAATTTTTTCCCCCAGCTGGACGATGGCCGTCTGAACCTGAGGCAGACAGAGCAGCAGACCCGCCAGTCCTGCAGACAGCAGGAGCAGGGGGAGGGCAGGGGAGAAAAAGAACTTTCCTGCGACGGCTTTTGCGTCCGGGGAAAGATTTTTGTCTGGGGAATCCTTGCTGTTCATCTTGATTCCCTTCAGGCTTCCTTGAATTGTGCGCCGATGGCCTCCATTACCGGGTAGAAGCGGGGGAAGCTGACCGAGCAGCACTCCGCTCCCTTGACCCTGACCGTCTCGCCTTCCGGGAGTGCAAGCCCCAGACAGGACAGGGACATGGCGACGCGGTGGTCGGCGTAGCTTTCCACTGTCCCTCCGTGGATGCGGAACGCGGGGTTCGCACTTCCGTCTTCCAGGAGGGGAGAATGCCCGTGCACTATCATGAAATCCGGCCCCGTCTCTATGTCTACGCCGAGCTTGCCCAGCTCCTTTTGGAGGACTTCGATTCTGTCCGTTTCCTTGCGGCGGCAGACGGCTATGTCTTCTATGCAGGTGTCCCCCTCGCTGAAAGCCGCTGCGACCGCAAGGGCGCAGATTGCATCGGGCAGGCCGGACAGGTTGACGTGCAACTGTCCATTTGGATTGTTCTTGGTTGAAAGACGTCCATTTCCATTGCGCGACTTCTTTCCTCCCCGGACGGTAAGCGTTGCCTTCTCCTTGTCCTCCTCAATGTCTGCACCGAGCGAACGGAGGATGGGTACAATCGCATCGTCCCCCTGAATCCCCGAGAAGTCTACGTTGTCTATCGTGATCTCGCTGTCTGTCAGCAGGGCAGCGATGAGAGGGAAGGCGACTGCCTCCCAGTCGCTGGGCACCGCCGCATCGAACCCGTCATAGATGCCGTTCCCCTTTACGCTGATCTGCTTGTAGTCATCGGAGATAGAGACCTCTGCGCCGACTTTTTCCAGCCATTTCTGCGTCATCGTGAGATAGGGCGTCTCCTTGGGGTCGGTGAGGGTCAGCTCGACGGAATCGTCCAGCCTGAGAGCGGCCATCATAAGGCCGGAGATGTATTGGCTGGACACGCTCCCCGCCGTCGTCAGGCGGTAGGGCTTCTGTACCGGGCCGTGGATGATCAGCGGGCAGGTGGAGGAACCGGGGCGGGCTGTGTGGGCCTCCGCTCCCAGCTGCTTGAGCGCGTCTACCACATGGTCAACGGGTCTTCGGCGTATGCTCTCGTCGCCGGTAAAGACGCTCCAGCCTTCCAGCGTCGCGGCAAGGGGGGACAGGAAGTAAAGCAGGGAGCCTGAGTTGCCCACGTTTACCACGTCCTCGGGCAGGTGGAAGTTCTTTCCCGCCCCCTGTACCGTCCAGCAGTTGTCCCCGCTGTTTCCGAAGTCAACGCTCGCCCCTAAGAGGGGAATTGCCGCCGCAGTGCTCCGGCAGTCCGCGCTCGGCAGGGGGTTGCGTATATGTGATTCGCCTTCTGCGAGGGCGGCGAGGAGGAGTGCGCGTATCGTGTGCGACTTGGAGCCGGGTACCTGTATATGCCCGGAGAGGGTGGAGTTACTGCTTATGATATCCATGCCGTAAAGCTACCACAAAGTGCCCGCATGCACAAGGGCAGCGTTCCCTGTCATTGCTGTATCAGGGTTTCCAGCGTTTCGAAGAGCTTCTCCGGTTCCACGGGTTTGGACAGGTGGGCGTTCAGGCCCGACTGCAAACTGCGCTGTACGTCCTCGTCGAAGGCGTTTGCCGTCAGCGCGATTATGGGAATGGACTTCGCGTCCTGCCTGCTCATTCCGCGTATCGCCTGCGTCGCCTCCAGCCCGTCCATCTCCGGCATCCGCATGTCCATAAGGATTGCATCATAGTGTCCGGCAGGGAAGGATGAGAACTTTTCCACCGCAATCCGGCCGTTCTGTGCGATGTCGGTTTCTACTCCGCGCACGTCCAGCACCATCCGTATGATGTCCGCATTTATCTCTACGTCCTCCGCTACCAGTACGCGGCAGCCCCTCAGGTCGGCGTAGCCGGCTTTTGCGGAACTTGTTCCATCGGCCTGAACAGCTTCCTCGGTGGCCTCCTCCTTCTCGTAGTCGTTGAGCGTCAGCGTCACGGTGAACGTTGTCCCGGCATTCTTCTCGCTGTCCACCTTGATGTCGCCGTTCATCATTTCCACGATGCTCTTGGTGATGGACATGCCCAGACCTGTACTGCCGTATTTGGTCTTAGTCGAATAATCCTCCAGGCTGAACGGATCGAAGAGCTTCGGCAGGTAGTCCCGGCTCATCCCTATGCCCGTATCCTTGATTGTGAAGCAGAAGACGGTCTTGCCTTCATAGTGCCGGGTTCCTTCCACGGTGAATGTAACCTCTCCGCCCTCCGGCGTAAATTTCACCGCATTCCCAAGAATGTTTATGAGAATTTCCTTGAGCTTCATGTCATCGCCGACGTAGTATTCGTCCGCTTCTCCGATGAGTCTCCAGTTCCAGACCAGCCCCTTGTCCTCGCACTGTCCCCCAATCATTACGTTTATCTGCTCCAGCAGCTTGGGGAGCGAGAAAGACTCCTGCCGGAGCACCATCTTGCCGGATTCTATGCGGGTCATGTCGAGTATTTCGTTGATGATGCTCAGCAGGTGGTCCGCAGATGTCCCTATTTTCTGCAGGTAATCCCTCGTACTGCTGGACAGGTCCGGATCGTTCAGGGCAATCCTGTTCAGTCCGATTATCGCGTTCATCGGAGTCCGTATTTCGTGGCTCATGTTGGACAGGAAAACGGTCTTTGCCTTGTTGGCTCCTTCTGCGGTAGAAAGCGCGTCCCTCAGCGCTTTGTCCTGCATCAGCGTGCTGCGGGTCTCTGCGTCTACATCCTCGAATCCTATTCCCACTTCGTGAGCGGGGCCGCTGCCGTGGGAAATTTCCGCCATCCTGAGCATCTCGTAGGACTCCAGACCGTCCTGGTCGATGGTGGTGTACAGGAAGCTTGCTAGCTTGTCTCTCTTAATTGACTCCCGGATAGTTTCCGGAGTCATGAAACGGAGAAATGCCTCCCTGTATTTTTCCGTCACATATTTTTCCGCATAGGCGGCCATGGCTTCGCTGTACGGAAAATGCTCGCCCTGCTGCAGCCCCTTATCCAGAAGGACATAGGATCGGTAACAGATTCCTTCCATAGTATCTAAATCTATGTGGTAGATTCCGTGGTAATTGGAAGAGAGGGCTGTAATCATGCTGTTCGCCTGTGAGCGGAGCTTGCTGGTGTACAGCTTCAGCTCCTCCTTTATGCTGTGTATGCGGTTGCCCAGTTCCTGTATGCCGTCGGATGCCTTTCCGGTGAAGGAAGTCTGTGTTTTGTCCGGGTTTAGCTCCAGCGTCAGCTCGTCCACGGTTTTTGCAAGCTCGCCAAGCTCTTCCGTCATCCCGGAGAGCTTTTTCCTCAACCGCCAGGTTGCCAGGATGGCGAGCATCACTCCGAGCAAGACCTCTACTATGCTGGTGAGGAGGATCGACCGGGTCTGCTTCGCAATCTGCGCGTCGTACCAGTCCGCAGAGAAATCGACTGCAACTATGCCCGCGACTTTGCCCGTTGAGTTGAATACCGGACTGTACGCACTGTAGAAACGGCCCCATGAGTCCGTATACGGCTCGTCATCAACTGCAGGAGTTCCCTGACTTGCCGTGAACAGCGCATCGGTATACACGATGGGTTCGCCGAATTCCCCCGGATCTACGGGCGAGGGGTCAACGGAAAAACTGAAGTTCCCTCCTCCGTTGTCCTTTATACAGTAGATATACTTGAGGTCAATGTTCTTCTGAAATACGGCGAGCGTGTCGTTTATCTTCCGGTATCCGGGGCTGTCCATGTCCTCTGCCCGCAGTTTCTCCAGCGTATCGCCGTCGAGCATGTCAGCTGCAACGTTGGAAACATCAAGCATACGGCTGTTTATCAGGGTCTTCATAGCTTCCTTGGAATTGTCTATCAGTATCGTTCCGAGGAAGATGTTTGCAACAAGAAGCAGTATAGTAGCGGTGACGGTGAATTCTACCGCAAGCCCGGGAGTTCTTTTTGTACTCATTTTTCTATTATATCCTAATAACAGTGC
>CADBRC010000331.1 GCA_902796985.1 uncultured Spirochaetaceae bacterium | reverse complement strand
CTTCTTTTCTTCGCACCAGCTCTTGTATTCCTCGCTGTCATTCAGGCGGGCCCGGACAAAGCTGAAGCGCCTGACCTCGCGGTTGTACGCAATGCTGTCCTCGGGCTTTGTGTCGTCCGAATAGAAATCTGCACTGTACACCGTATAGCCGTCACGGGCAAGCTTGACCAGAAACGGCTCGTACAGGCTGACCGCAGCACATTCCGCAGGAAGAAAGACGATCGTCCCTTTCTTTGTTTTCTCCCCCGCCGGCTTGTAAACCGAGAAATCCATCGTCCTTCTGGCAAAGCTCTCGTCGCTTTCCCCGAATCCCTCCCGTAGATTGCCGCAGAGGCGGGTAACCTGCTTCTCCACCCCGGCCTTCGCAAGGTTCATGCGGACGGGACGGAAATAGAAGACAAACAGCATGGCGACGGCCACGAACAGACAGTTTATCATGGAAATGAGGATGAAGGGCGGGCTGTAGTGGTCTATTATCAGGTTCTCGTTCAGGCGCAGGAAGGCGCGGAAGTTCCAGATAAAGACCCAGACGCTCAGTACGAGCACCAGAATTTCCTGCACCGACACCCCCCAGGCCAGCATGCTGAGGGCGGCGCAGACTGTCGCCGCGAGGGGGCCGATGGACAGGGGATCCTTCCGTTCCGAATGTATGAAAAAGACACGCGCCGAAGAAAGCAATAATATGAAGAGAATCGTCAGCTCGCCTATTGTCTGCTGCTTCATGATTTCATTATAGCGAAAAAGGTCCTTTTTGCATATATTTTTCTTTTTTTCCTAAAGGTCAAATTCCAGTCTCCGAAAAACAAATTAGGGGTGGATAGCAAGTGATTGAGTCTCTTGCTTTTAACCGAATCTTTTTTTTGAGGAGATAAATTTATGGTTATCAATCACAACATGAGCGCTATGTTCGCTCAGAGGGCCGAGGGGATTACTGAGGTCAGGCAGCAGAAGAACATCGAGAAGCTTTCTTCTGGCGAGAAGATCAACCGCGCTGGTGACGATGCTTCCGGACTCGCAGTTTCCGAGAAGATGCGCGCCCAGATCCGCGGCCTGAACCAGGCTTCAAGGAACGCCGCCAACGGCATTTCCTTCATCCAGACGACCGAGGGCTACCTGCAGGAGACCGAGGATATCATCCAGCGCCTCCGCGAGCTTGCCGTCCAGTCAAGCAACGGAATCTACACCGATGAGGACCGCACCTACATCCAGGTCGAGGTTTCTTCTCTCATCGCTGAGGTTGACCGCATCGCTTCCTGCGCCCAGTTCAACGGCATGAATATGCTGACCGGACGCTTTGCCCGCGCCACCGGCGAGAACACGCCGACCGCTTCTATGTGGCTCCACATCGGTGCCAACATGGATCAGAGGACGCAGGTCTACATCGGAACGATGACCGCCGCCGCCCTCGGAATCCGCAATGTCGGAACTGAGGAGATCATGACCCTCGAGACTCCGGACAACGCCAACCGCGCCATCGGAACCCTCGACGAGGCCATCAAGAAGATCAACAAGCAGCGCGCCGACCTCGGTGCCTACCAGAACCGCCTCGAGAAGACGGTCGAGGGCTTGGATGTTGCCGCCGAGAACACCCAGAGCAGCGAGTCCAGGATCCGCGATACGGACATGGCCGCTCAGATGGTCGAGTTCACCAAGGACAACGTTCTTTCCCAGGCCGGAACCGCTATGCTCGCGCAGGCGAACCAGTCTTCTCAGAACGTGCTTTCCCTGCTCCGCTAGTTTTAGCGAAGAGGGCAAGTTAGCCTAAACGGGAAAGGCCTCCCGCTGGAAGGAAACTTCTGGCGGGGGGCCTTTCTTTTTTTGTTTGAAACTGGATCATTAACCTGTGGATACGACTTTTGAAACTGCCTTGACAGTCGTCAGGATTGGTTCGTTTTACCTGCCCCCATCCGTATGCGGGGGTCGATGAATCCGTAGGACAAATCGCTGACGATTCCAGCGGCGAGGCCTATGGCGACGTAGAACATCGATATCGCCATGAACACCGAGTAGTCTTTTACCGCAATTGACTGCACGTAGCTCCGCCCTATCCCGGGAACCGCAAAAATCTGCTCGATAATCATAGACCCGCCCAGTATGCCGATGAACTCTCCGAGGAAGGAAGGCATGAGGGGTACCATCGAATTCCTGAGGGCGTGGCGGACGGTCGCCTGCCGTCTTGTCAGCCCCTTGGTACGGGCGAGCAGCATGTAATCGGATGTCAGCTGCTCGGTAAGCTCCGCCCGGATAAGGCGCATGTTGCCCGCCACCGGGCCGAAGGAGAGCGCGAGCACGGGCATTATCGCGGAGTGAATCATCTTCCACGAGAACCAGTCATTGCCGTCCCCGAAGACGAGGGGGCAGAGGCCGAGCTTGTAGCCGACAAAGTATTGCAGCAGAAAGGCATAGATGAAGGCCGGTACCGAGATGAACAGCATGATGAACACCTGGATCACCTGGTCAGGCCAGCGGTTCTTGTTGACTGCCGCGATAATGCCGAACACAACCCCGAGCGGCACGGAGATAATGACGGAAAGGATATTGACGTAGAGCGTTGCGGGGAGCTTGCTTCCTATATAGGCCGTGACCGGCTGCAGGAAGGTCCCCATGGACGTGCAGAAGCCCCAGTCCCACTTGGTGAAGACGTTCTTCAGGAAGATGCCGTACTGCACAAGCAGGGGCTTGTTGTAGCCCCATGCCTCCCGCATGTCGCGCAGGGCCTTGTCATAGCCCCCCGCAACGGACTCAACGGGATTGGGCAGCAGGCGGATGAGGATGAACAGCATGGTCATGATGACGAACAGGCTCATCAGCATGAGCGCAATCCGCTTGAGCACGTACTTCAGCATCTGTCCCCGTCCTGCCCGCAGCCAAACATCAGTGGCGCTTCACGTCGGTAATCCGCATGCCGACGTTGACCGGGGTCTTGGGCAAATCTTCCTGATGCTCCTTTGCGACCGAGAAGAAAGCCATCACGCCCTTGGTTGCACGGCTTCCGAGGTAGGGGATGTTGCCCTGAATCAGCGTGCCGTTGACGTAGACGTTGTATGAGCTGCCCGTGTCCTCTATTTTTATCGTGTTGAGCGTGTTATAGCCCTTGTAAATCGCCGGGTGCTCGTAGAAGTAGGCCGTTCCCTTGTCGTTGGGCTCCACCAGGTCCACGTAATTCTGCCCGTTCCAGGTGTAGAGCGCATACTCGCCGTCGACGTTGATTTCGAAGCGGATAAAGTCGGACAGGTAGCCGCGCGGATCGGGCTGGCTGTAACCGAATACAAAGCCGTATGCCGCTTTCTTGTATCCCGAAACCTTGCGGAAGTCGCCCTGAATCATGTCAAACTGGCAGATTTCCGGGGTAGTGTAGAAGTAGCCGCAGCGCTGCACGTCGGAAAGCGCGGGGTGAAACCATTTGCTGAATTTCTCCACGTAGTCAACCGTGCCGTCATCCGACAGCCCCTGCTTGTCCTTGGCCGCGCTGCCGTTGGCATTGCCGGTCCCGTTTCCGCCGTTGCCGTCACCGCTTCCTTTAGTGGAAAGCGAAGCAGCACCGGAAGCCCCGTCAGCCTTGGCGATTTCCTTTCCCGTATTGCTGGCCTTGCTGTCGGAGCCGTTTTTGCTGCCGGAATTGGCGCTGGCGCTGCCGTCTTTGCCGTTGCCCGAGCCGTTCTTGTTATTGCCGTTCTGGCTGGTTGCTGAGCCGTTGCCGCTGCCGGAACCGGACTTGCCACTGCCGGACTGCGCTGTGCCGGAGCTAGTGCCGTTCTTGCCGGAATTGGCGCTGGCGCTGCCGTCTT
>CADBRC010000330.1 GCA_902796985.1 uncultured Spirochaetaceae bacterium | reverse complement strand
GCCTACTCCTTCCTGTATGAGGGGAACCATGCCGCGATCGCCGGCTGGATGGGAAGCGACGCTCCGGACGAGATGACGGACTTCTGCATGCTGGACCTCTACCGCTACATGATAAAAATCCGCTGCTACATCGTCCTGGGAAAGCACATGGCGGTACAGGCCCTCGCCGAGAAGCTCCGCCCCCTGCTCGAGGAGGGCAGGAGGGAGATGGACCTGTGCGAGCTTGAGCTGCTGCTCGCCGTCTGCTTTTACCGTGCGGATGAGAAGCAGCACGCATTCCGGTCTCTGGAGGCCGCCCTCAGGCTGGCCCGGCGGAGGGGCTATTACCGCCTGGCTGCGGACGAGGGGGCTGCCCTGCTGCCGCTGCTCGTGGACTACATACAGGAGAATGGCGAGAGCCCCTTCCTGATGCGTCTGGTGGAGGACGTGCGGAACATGGCCGCATGGTACCCCCTCTACCTGAAGCCCGCCAGAAAGGGAGAGGCGCAGTTCTCCAAGATAGAAGTTTCCGTGCTCAAGTTTCTGGAGCAGGGAAAGACGAAGGAAGAAATCTCGGACTACTTTTTTGTCAGCGTGAATACGGTTAAGTTCCACCTGAAGAACATCTACAAAAAGCTGGGCGTGACTTCCGTCCATCAGGCGGTGTGGGAAGCCCGGCTTCTGGGGATTATATAGGGGCTTTGGCCGGCTGTGTGTTCCGGACACCGTAACTAATCGCGGCGGGGGGATGTTTTTTCTGTATGAGAGACTATATAAGAAGAACATTCGTCCTGGCGGCCCTGTTTGCCGCCTTTTCCAGCTTTTTGGGGGCAGAAAGCTCCGTCAAGCTGCTGAACCGGACGGTCGAGCTGTCCTGGTCGGACAACGTAACCGTGGATGCCGAGGCTTTCTCCGACGTGAAGGCCGGTGACACGATTGAGCTGAAGTACAAGAACATAAAGGCCGACTACCACAAGTTCAAGGTCTACGGCGTCGGCTCCTCAGGCTGGCAGCCGCTCGGCTACGGCGGGGTCAAGGGAGCGGGCTTCCTGAACGGCGACCTTGAGACGGAGAAGAACTCCGGTACCGTGCTGATTACGCTGACCGAGGACGACGCGAATAACCTGAAGAAGGGCGGACTCATCATGCACGGCTACGGGCTCAAAGTGTCTGCGATGACCCTTGCCGTTGCTGCCGGTACGGTTTCCGTACCCGCTTCCAAACGCCCCCGCAAGCCCAACACGGAGCCCAAGTCCATTTCCGACGGCACGGCTCAGGCCACGGGACCCGTCGGCGGCCCCTTCGCCGAGCACGGCAGGCTTCACGTGGACGGGGCCTATCTCTATGACAGCCACAACGCTAAATACCAGCTCTACGGCATGTCTACGCACGGGCTTGCCTGGTTCGGCGATTACGTCAACAAGGACGGATTCAAGACCCTGCGCGATGACTGGAATACGAACGTCGTCCGCCTTGCCCTCTATCCCGGCGAGTACAACGGCTACTGCAACGGGGGTAATCAGGAAGAGCTCAAGAAGCTCGTCTGCGACGGCATAGACTACGCCTCTTCGCTCGGTATGTATGTCATCGTGGACTGGCACGTCCTGAGCGCAAACCCGACGCAGTACAAGGAGGCCGCCAAGACTTTCTTCGCTGAGATTTCCAGAAAATACGGCTCCTACGGCAACGTCCTCTACGAGATATGCAATGAGCCTACGGGCTCTGACTGGAGCAGGGTACTCAAGCCTTACGCCGAAGAGATTATCCCGGTCATCAGGCAGAACGACCCGGATGCCGTCGTCATCGTCGGTACCAACACCTGGTCGCAGGAAGTGGACAAAGCCGCCAAAAACCCGATAACCGCTTACAGGAACGTCATGTATGCCCTGCACTTCTACGCCGACACCCACACCCAGTGGATGCGCGACCGCCTGGAGTCTGCCGTCAAGGCCGGACTGCCGGTGTTCGTCACGGAATTCGGTACCTGCGACGCGTCCGGTAACGGGGGCTTCAATGCGGACGAGAGCCGGAAGTGGTTTGACCTTATGGCCAAATACAGCATCAGTCACTGCAACTGGAGCCTGTGCAACAAGGACGAGACGGCGAGCGTCATCAAGAGTTCCTGCAAAAAGCTTTCCGGCTGGAGCGAGGGCGAGCTCACCGAGTCCGGCAGGCTTGTCAGGCAGCACTTCCGTGGCTTGAAGAAATAACCGCGGTCAGGTAATAT
>CADBRC010000329.1 GCA_902796985.1 uncultured Spirochaetaceae bacterium | reverse complement strand
CTGGAGCGAGGGCGAGCTCACCGAGTCCGGCAGGCTTGTCAGGCAGCACTTCCGTGGCTTGAAGAAATAACCGCGGTCAGGTAATATGTCGGTTATGGAAGAAGACAATTACCTGGTGGTATATACGGATGGCGGCTGTCACGGCAACCCCGGCCCGGGAGGCTGGGGGGCGGTGATAATCGACGGCAATGACGTGCGGGAACTGTCGGGCGGCGAGAAGGCGACGACGAACAACCGCATGGAGCTGACCGCCGCCATCAGCGTCCTTGAGACAGTGTCCGGGGAAGCAAAGTGGGCGGGCAAGACCGTCCGCGTGTTCATAGACAGCCAGTACGTCAAGAACGGCATAACGAGCTGGATTGCGAACTGGAAGCGCAACGGCTGGCGGACGGCGGCCAAGAAGCCCGTCCTGAACCGCGAGCTCTGGGAGCGGCTGGATTCCCTCGCCTCTTCGATGACCGTGCAGTGGGTCTGGGTCAAGGGCCACGCCGGGGTCAAGTACAACGAGGTCTGCGACCAGCTCTGCCAGAAGGAAATCGCGAAATTTGAATAAACGGATTTTCCTGAGCGTCCTTGTCCTTCTCTCCGCCCTGTTTCTGCCTGTCCGGTCCGTCTCAGAGTCCGTCGTACAGGACAGTCCGCAGGGCAGCATTGATTTCTGGAGCGATTACGGGGCGGATGAGCTGTCCCGTGCCCTGACGGAGCGGATGACGGACGAGGAACTGCTCGCCCAGGTCTTCATGTTCGGCTGGGCGGGGGCAGAGCCAAGCTCCCTGCTCAGGCGCTGGGTCACGGAGCGCGGTCTGGGCTCGGTCAAGGTCTTCGGCTGGAACACCGACGACATCCACAGCGTTGCCCGCGCAATCAAGACCCTGCAGGAGGAATCGCTCAGGGGGCGGTTCAAGATTCCCCTCTTCGTCGCAACCGATCAGGAGGGAGGCTGGATCCGCCACGTCAAGGGAGAGACCCAGATGACTCCCGGCAACATGGCGATCGGCGCGTCCGGCTACCCCATAGACGCATACTATTCCGGCTATTACATAAACAAAGAGATAAAGGCCCTGGGTATAAACATGAATTTTGCCCCGGTCGTTGACCTCTACACCGACCCCAAGTCATCGGTCATCGGGCCGCGTTCGTTCGGTTCCGACCCTGCCAAGGTCAGCATCCTTGCGGAGGCTTTCTCCAAGGGCAGCATGGACGCGGGGGTCATTCCGACCGCCAAGCACTTCCCCGGCCACGGGGACACCAGCCTGGACAGCCACGGAAAGCTGCCTGTCATAGACATTGACGAAGAGACCTGGCGGCGGCGGGAGCTGGCCCCCTTCAAGTTCCTCATATCCAACAGGATTCCCGCCATCATGAGCGGACACCTGTCCTTTCCGCAGATACAGGGTGACGGGACTCCGGCATCCCTTTCCAGAAAATTCCTGACCGACATTCTGCGGGGCGAGCTGGGCTACGGCGGCCTGATAATCACCGACGACATGATGATGAACGGGGCGACCGAGTATGCGGGCGGGCTGGCCCGGGCGGTCGGCATGGCGATAGAGGCGGGGAACGACATCGTCATTTCCTCTACCACGCCCGGCCTGACCGAGCGCCTGTGGACGGACAACCTGGCCCGCATGACGACCTCCCCGGACTTCAGGGAGCGGGTGCGCGACTCTGCCCGCCGCATCCTCAAGGCCAAGCTGGACTACTTCAAGGGACCAGATCCCGCCCCTCTTTTCCCGGACGAGACGACCATCGACCAGTTCATCCCGGACAGGGACGGGGAGAAGTTCTTTCTGGAGCAGGCCTGCCGCGCCGTTACGGTTTACAAGGGGGCGGACATGCTGCCCTACAAGCCGGAGGAGGGGGAGCGGGTCCTGATTGCGGGGCCTTTCCTCTCGCTCTATAGCGAGGGCAAGAAGCGTTATCCCAAGGCGACGACCTTCCATTACAGCTACGAGCTTGCCGCCGACCGGTCCAACTGGGACGAGTGGAATGCGACTAACCTTGCGGGCGTCGCGAGAAACTTTGACACGATAATCATCAACGTCTGGGACGAGCATACCGCCAATTTCTGCCGCAGGCTCCGCAGTCTGGGCAAGAAGGTCATCATCCTGTCGATTATGTCCCCTGTCTACGTGATGGAGGACTTTGACTGGGTGGACGCGATAATCTGCGGCTACAGCTACTCCGACTACTCTTTCAAGGCCCTCTTTGCCGTCCTTTCGGGTGAAATTCAGGCCGAAGGCGTGCTGCCTCTTTAAAATAAAAAAGACCGGCCTTTCGGCCGGCTGCCCATCAGGCAACCGGGCGTAAATGGGTGGGAGGGGATAAAATTTTACGCCCGGTATATTATGTATCGGTGGAAGTACTGTTTTCTTGAATCAAATTTGGCCTGCCGGAAGGGGGGAGGGGAGGGGCTTCCGCCTACTCCTCCTCGCTTACGGAGGCATCTATGTTCAGGGAAACCGTGTAGTTGTGGCCGTTCACCATGTCCACCTGCTTGCTTATCTCGTAGCCGCCCAGCACGAAGCGGAAGCTGTGCCGCCCCTGCTCCAGCTTGAGGGGCTTCTTGGGGTCTTCTACCCGCGTCCCGTCGCAGTATGCCTGGGTTCCGACCGGCAGGGCAAGGCGGGCGGTGGGGGTTATGTCCCGCATCTTTATCTCGAGCGACACGACCTTGGCCTGGGTGACAGTGACCGTGCGGACCTCATTGCGGTAGCTGCCGGACACCACGCTTATGTCATGGACTCCGGGGGTTATGAGGATGCCGTCTTTGTCAACCTTGGTCTCCTGCCCGTCGATGTAGATTTCCGTGTCCTTGAGCTGCTCTCCGTCCGGGGGCAGCAGGTTTATGGCAAGCCGCCCCTTCTTGATGTAGATGGGTTTGGCTGTAATCTCAAAGCTTGACTGCTCCAGGGAGGCGGGGGCGGAGCGGGAGGCCAGCTGCAGGCGGACAAAGACCTTGCCGTTCTTGAAGTCCGGGATGTCGTCTATGTACACGGAGTATGCGTCCTGCTTTATGCCGTTGTCCCTGGAGAGGGGAACCTTGATGCTCAGGCTCAGGAGGTCACCGAATGTCCCCACGGTGGTCCGCTTGCCCCGGTAGTCCGTCCGGTTCTCCGTCGGCTCGGGTTTGACCCCGTTGTAGAAGGCCCATGACACGGAGTCCATCCACTGGGCGACCTCGGAAGGCACCTTAAAGAGGATTTCCAGTCCCTCAATGAAATTCTTGTCCTCCGGCAGGGAAATCACGACGGCATCATTGGCCTGGGCCGTGACGGTCTGGGGCGAGCCGTCCTCGGGGATGACGAGCGTCAGGGTCTGGTGGACCTTGAACATCTCTGCCCCCGCGCGGGACAGGAAAAGAGAGAATAATAGAAGGAAAATCGTAAAGGCACGCCCTCTGGAGCCGCCTTTGACAGTTCCTGACTCCATGATTTATCTATTATAAAGCAAAGTGCAGGATATTTCCAGTGGAAAACGGCTGTTTTGCACAGCTTGCCCTGTCTTCCCGCATTAGCATAGCAGAAAGTGCAAAAAAATCCAGATGCGGAGGCGCGGATCCTGCCTGTTTTGTGTTTCCTTGCTACAAAATGGCAAAATTATCCAGAAAGTGAATAATCCAAAGACCCTGTTTTCCTGTAGAATGAAATCATCGAACGAAGAGTTCGTGATAACTTGGTATTTACTGAACAAAGATTCAGGAGGAATTTTATGAAGAAGTTTATGGCATTCGGGCTTGCAGCCCTTATGGTGGCTGGATCAGCCTTCAATCTGGTTTCTTGCAACAAGGGCGGTGCATCCGGAAAGTCCGGCGGAACTGCTGTTGGTGTTTCCATGCCGACGAAGGACCTTCAGAGGTGGAACCAGGACGGCGAGAACATGAAGAAGCAGCTGGAGAAGGCCGGTTACAGCGTTGACCTGCAGTTCGCCAACAACGACATCGCCACCCAGACCAGCCAGATTGAGAACATGATCACCAAGGGTGACAAGGTTCTCGTTATCGCTTCCATCGATGGTTCTGCTCTCAAGAACGTTCTTGACAGCGCAAAGAAGAAGGGAATCAAGGTCATCGCTTATGACCGCCTCATCATGAACAGCGACGCTGTTTCATACTATGCTACGTTTGACAACTACAAGGTCGGAACGATCCAGGGAGACTTCCTTGTTGACAGGCTGAACCTGAAGAACCGCTCAAAGGCTGATCCCGCCTACATCGAGCTGTTCACCGGTTCTCCCGATGACAACAACATCAACTTCTTCTTCGGCGGCGCCATGGACGTGCTGAAGCCCTACATCGACTCTGGTGTTCTCGTTGTTCCGTCTGGACAGACCAGCAAGGCCCAGTGTGCTACGCTCAACTGGTCCACTGAGGAGGCTCAGAAGAGGATGGAGAACCTCATCACCTCTCAGGGATACGGCCCCAAGGGAACCAAGCTCGACGCTGTTTACTCCTCCAACGACTCCTGCGCTCTGGGAATCACCAACGCCCTCGTCGGAGCTGGATACACCGCTGAGAACTTCCCGCTCATCACCGGTCAGGACTGTGACAAGCCGAGCGTCAAGAACATGCTGAAGGGAACCCAGGCCATGTCCATCTTCAAGGATACCCGTACCCTCGCTGAGAAGGTCGTCGGAATGGTTGATGCCATCATGCAGAACAAGGAGCCCGAGATCAACGACACCAAGACCTATGACAACAACACCGGAATCATCCCGTCATACCTCTGTGACCCCGTGTTCGCTACGACGGATAACTACAAGAGCCTGCTTATCGACTCCGGCTACTACAAAGAGAGCGACTTGCAGTAGGCTTTCTTTGAAATACCGCCCTTCATAAGCGGATGATTTTTAAGGCAGGACGCAAATCTTTTCGTCCTGCCTTTTTTTGAATATTGGAGGTTCCAATGGCAAAGAAATTATTGGAAATGAAGCATATCACCAAGGAATTTCCCGGAGTCAAGGCTCTTAACGACGTGAACCTTGAAGTTGAGGAAGGCGAGATTCACGCCCTCTGTGGCGAGAACGGAGCCGGAAAGTCCACGCTGATGAACGTCCTTTCGGGCATTTATCCTTATGGTTCATACACGGGTGATATCGTTTATAACGGGAACGTCTGTAAGTTCCATCAAATCAAGGACAGCGAGAAAGAAGGTATCGTCATCATCCATCAGGAGCTGGCGCTGGTTCCGCTGCTTTCAATCGGAGAAAATATGTTCCTCGGCAACGAGCGGGGAACTAAGAATAGAATAGACTGGGCGGAAACCTACAGCAAGGCGGACGAGCTTCTGCGCCTCGTCGGTCTCAAGGATTCCTCCCGCACTTTGGTCAAGGACATCGGAGTCGGCAAGCAGCAGCTGGTCGAGATTGCGAAGGCCCTTGGCAAGAACGTCA
Organism: uncultured Spirochaetaceae bacterium; assembly: GCA_902796985.1. GTDB lineage: Bacteria > Spirochaetota > Spirochaetia > Treponematales > Treponemataceae > Treponema_D. The sequence goes on along the minus strand of CADBRC010000329.1, from coordinate 8,609 downwards.
AGCTTTTGATTCTGGACGAGCCGACCGCGTCCCTCAACGACACTGAGGCGAAGCACCTGCTGGACCTCCTGCTTGAGTTCAAGAAGAAGGGAATGACGAGCATCATCATCTCCCACAAGCTCAACGAGGTCTCCTACGTCGCCGACAAGATTACGGTCATCCGCGACGGCCAGACCATAAAGACGATGAACAAGTCCGACAGCGAGTTCTCCGAGGACACGATTATCTCCGCCATGGTCGGACGCAGCCTGACCGACCGCTTCCCCAAGAGGGAGCCGAAAATCGGAGACGTCTTCTTTGAGGTTAAGGACTGGTGCGTCGATCACCCGGTCTTTGACGGCATAAAGGTCTGCGACCACATCAATTTCAACGTCCGCAGGGGCGAGGTTGTCGGCATTTCCGGCCTGATGGGCGCGGGCCGCACCGAGCTTGCGATGAGCATCTTCGGCCATTCCTACGGCGCGAACATCCGCGGGCACATCTACAAGGACGGAAAGGAAGTCCACTTCCCCAACGTCAAGTCCGCCATCAGGCACGGGCTTGCGTACGTCACTGAGGACCGGAAGGGCAACGGCCTTATCCTCACCGAGACGATAACGCAGAACACGTCTGCTGCCTGCCCGGAGAAAATCTCCAGCCACGGCATCGTTGACTTTGATAAGGAACGCGAGGTCGCCAAGCACTACGTCAAGGAAATGCACACCAAGTGTGCCTCCATCGAGGATCAGGTGGGCAACCTCTCCGGCGGAAACATGCAGAAAGTCCTTCTGGGCAAATGGCTGTTCGCTGATCCGGAAATCCTTATCCTGGACGAACCGACGAGGGGTATCGATGTCGGTGCGAAGTACGAGATTTACGGAATCATCAACAAGATGGTCTCCGAAGGCAAGTCCGTCATCTTCATCTCGTCCGAGATGCCCGAAATCCTGGGAATGAGCGACAGGATTTACGTCATGAATGCGGGCCGCATGATTGCCGAGCTTCCCGGAAAAGAAGCGACGCAGGAGAAGATAATGGCCTGCATAATCAACTCCGACAAGGGTGTGAACCAGAACGTCGGGGAAAGCGAGTAATAGGAGGAAAGAATGTCTACGTCAATGAACATAAAGAAGACTTTGAAGGACAACACGATTTTCATCGCGCTTGTCGTCGTCATGCTGTTTTTCCAGATTCTTATCACGGCAACCGGGAACGGATCCCTCTTTTCGCCGGGAAACATCAAGAACCTGATTAACCAGAACGCCTACGTCGTTGTGCTTGCGACCGGTATGCTCTGCTGTATTCTGACGGGTGGTAACATCGACCTGTCTGTCGGCTCCATCGTCTGCCTTGTCGGTGCCATTGCGGGAACCCTGATCAAGAACATGGGATGCAACATCTACCTGTCCATCCTGATTTGTCTTATCGTCGGTATCCTCATCGGTGCATGGCACGGAATGTGGATTGCATACATCCATATACCGCCGTTCATCGTAACCCTCGCAGGAATGCTTCTGTGGCGCGGTGTTGCCCTTATCATCCTGAACGGTCTTACGATTTCACCGCTCCCCGACAGGTATCTGGCCCTCTTCTCCAGCTACATCCCCTTCTCCGGTAACGGAACATATCCGATTACGATGATTATAGGAGCCGTCTGTTGTGCCGCCTACATCCTCATGGAGGTCATCTCCAGGGGCAACAAGCAGAAGAAGGGCTACGAGGTTCCCGGTATGGCGGGCTTCGCGACTAAGATTGTCGTGCTCTGTGCGGTCATCATGTTCGTCGCCCACCTGCTCGGACAGGATCAGGGTCTCCCGGTTATCCTTATCATCGTCGCCGTCATCGTTGCGATTTATGCATACTACACCAAGAACACGGTCTCCGGCCGCTACCTGTATGCCCTCGGCGGCAACGCAAAGGCTGCCCAGCTGTCCGGTGTCAACACCGACAAGGTTATGTTCTTTGCCTATACCAACATGGGTTTCCTGTCAGCCGTTGCTGCCTTGATTTGTGTTGCCCGCTTCAACTCCGCTGCGCCGACTGCCGGACAGAACTACGAGATGGATGCAATTTCCTCCTGCTTCATCGGTGGTGCTTCCGCATACGGTGGAACCGGTAAGGTCTCCGGAGCTGTCATCGGAGCTATCTTCATGGGAGTTCTGAACAACGGTATGTCAATTCTCGGAATTGACTCCAACTGGCAGAAGGCCGTTAAGGGTCTCGTCCTCCTGCTCGCCGTCCTCTTCGATGTTGCTTCCAAGAAGCGCAAGAGCGGCAAGTAAGAGACTTCTGGCTGGCTGAGAGGCCGGCTGCAAAAAAATTGCCCCCGCCGTTGGCTCAGCCGATGGCGGGGGCTTTTTATTGTCAGTTTGCACGCCGTATTTTGCAGGCAAACACGCCGTGTTTCGTCAGTCCGCCCGGCGTGATTTGCGGGCAAACACGCCGTGTTTCGTCAGTCCGCCAACATCTCCTTTGCAAGTGCTTCCATTTCGGAAATGTTCTTTTCCGTCATCGCAATCTTTATGGAGACCTTGCCTTCAGCGAATGTCAGGTTCTTGCAGCCTTCTGTCAGCCCCTTGTCAAACAGGGCGCGCATAGCCTTCGCTGCCATCGGTGCCCAGCTGCCGTTCTCGACGAAAGCGATTTTCCTGTTCTGGTAATTGCGCTCTGTCAGGTGTTCAATGAATTCCCGCATTGCCGGGAATACACTGCCGTTGTAGGTCGTGGATGCGAGGATGAGCTTGCCGTAGCGGAAGGCGTTCTCAACGTTCTCATATACGTCTTCGCGGGCAAGGTCGGCGGTGACGACTTTGGGGCAGCCCTGGGCTTTGAGGATTTCCGCGAGCTTTTCCACTGCCTTTTTCGTGTTGCCGTAGACCGACGTGTAGGCCAGCATGACACCCTTGCTTTCTACGCCGTAGTTTGACCAGATGTCATAGAGCCCGACGTATTCTTCGATGCTCTCGTCTAGTACCGGGCCGTGCAGGGGGCAGATTTTCTGTATGTCGAGCGGAGCGGCTTTCTTGAGGACCGCCTGCACCTGCGGACCGAATTTGCCGACGATGCCGAAGTAATATCTCCGTGCCTCGCAGGTCCAGCCCTCCGGATCCTTCACGTCATTCGCGCCGAACTTGCCGAACGCGTCCGCGCTGAACAGAATGCCTTCGTTTGTCTCATAGCTCATCAGTACTTCGGGCCAGTGGACGTTGGGGGCGGCAATGAACGAAAGCGTGTGCGTTCCCAGTTCCAGAGAAGAGCCTTCCCCGACGACGAGCTGGCGGGAAGCAAAGTCGTTGCCGAAGTAGCACTTCATCATCGTAAAGGCCATTCGGGAGGCGACGATTACCGCCTTGGGGAAGGCATCCGCAAACTTCTGTATGCTGGCGGAGTGGTCCATCTCCATGTGGTGGACAACAAGGTAGTCCGGCTCACGCCCTCCCAGTTCCTTCTGTATGTTTGCGATCCACTGGCCGCCGAAACGCCCGTCAACGCTGTCCATAACAGCGACCTTGTCGTCCAGTATGACGTATGAGTTGTATGCCATGCCGAGGGGAACGGTGAACTGCCCCTCGAATAAGTCTATGTCATGGTCATCCACGCCGACGTACTTGACGGCCTCCGAAATCTTCATGCTCCTATTCCCTTCCAGCATCATCATCTCCTTTGCTATCTTCTTCCTCATTTCTCTTTATGCATGTTGCGAGCAGGCCCTTGCCTGTCCGGTGAACCGGGCGGAAGCCTGACGTCGGGCCGAACACCGTGCTCGCTGCCACGTCAACAGGTACCTTTTCGGCTTCGGTCTCCGGGGCTGCTGGCTCCGGACTTTTTGCGGCTGCTCCTTTCTCTTTCTCCCGGGCGGCGAAAATCTCGTCCAGTGAGATGGGCGTGTAGCCTTCCGGCGGTTCGTCAGTCGGCACAGTTGCCGCCGCTTCAGGGGCTGACCCGGCGTCGGGAGCCTCCGTAACGGGAGCTTCTTCAACGGGGGCCATTCTGCCGGCCTCGGGAAGAGCCTCAGGGGCGGGCGCATTTACCGCTTCGGCCGCAGGCGCTGTCACCGCAGGTTCGCCGAGCAGGTAGGTCTTCATGAGACCCTTGCCTTTGACTTCGATTTCGACGGGGCTGCTGTAGCTGAACTCATCGTTGCTCTGCTCCCAGACTTCCTGAGTGACGTGGATGCAGCCCGGGGTTCCGGTGCTCTCCATGCGGCTTGCGACGTTGACGGTGTCGCCCCAGATGTCGTAGATGAACTTGGTTTTGCCGATGACTCCCGCGACGAGGTTTCCGCAGTTTATGCCGATGCGGATGCTGAGGTGCAGGCTCTTGGCCTCGTTGAATGCCTCCACATCCTGCATCATGCCCTGCGCCATGCGGAGCATCAGCTTTACGCCGTTGTTCCGGGAATCTTCGGTCAGGCCGGTCGCCGCCATATATGCGTCGCCTATTGTCTTTATCTTCTCAACCCCGCAGTTCTTGGCCCTCAGGTCAAAGCGGGTGAAGAGGGAGTTCAGTATGTCAACCACGTCTCCCGCCGCCATGCTGTCGGACATCTTGGTGAAGCCGACCAAATCGGCGAAGAGGACGCAGGCGTTTGGATACTGCTTTGCAATCAGGCTGCCCGGGTGCTCGGTCAGCTCCTGGGCAATGGGCTGGGGCAGGATGTTCAGCAGAAGTTCTTCTGCCTTGTCCTTGGCGACGGCCAGCTCCTTGTTGGACTCCTCCAGCTCGGCGGCCTGTTTGCGCAGCTCCTTGGTCTGCTTGGCGACCTCGTTCTCCAGTTTGACCTGATACCGCTTCATCTTGCGGTAGCGGCTCCGTATCAGCAGGGCAATCGCCAGCACTATGAAAAGGGCTATCTGGAACCAGAACCACCAGAGCTGCCAGATGTAGGGCTTCTTGATGATGATGAGGGGCTTCTCTATCGCGCTCGGCTCCTCCTCGGAGTTCTTCGCCATCACGTAGAAAAGGTACTTGCCGGGTTTGAGGTTTGTGAACGAGACTTCGCGGACGGATGACCAGGGGGAGTATTCGTTCTCGAAGCCTTCCAGCCTGTAGCTGAACTGAATCTGCTCCGGCGAGACGAAGCTCAGTCCCGTGAACTTGATCCTGATCCTCTTGCCCTCCGGCTGGATGGTGATTCTGTCCGCCGTCTCATCCTGAGCCTCGTTGTCTATGCTGACGCTTTGAATCTGCACGACAGGCTGCGCCTTGTTTATCACCTTGACGGGGTCGTACACTGCGAAGCCGTCAATCATCGTGAACCAAACCCTGCCCTTGCTGTCTTTCATGCTGAGCGACGTGGACGTGACTCCTCCGGACCTCAGGCCGTCCGACCGCCCGTAAAGCCTGCATTCCAGAGTCTGCTCCTTTTCTGCCGCCATGTCCCGCATCTGCGAGAATTTGGCGGAGAACACCCCCAGGTTGGAGGTGAACCAGGCGGTGTCCGTATAGTCGGTCATTATCTGGAAGACACCGTCGTCGCCCAGGCCGTTTGATGTGTTGTAGTTGAAGATTCCCTCTTCGGTCATGCGGGACAAACCTGTTCCCGTACATATCCACAGGGCACCGTCCTCCAGTCTGCTTATCTTGAAGATGACGTTGCCTGCGAGTCCCGTCTCGGTGGACCAGGTGCGGGCCACCTTGCCGTCCTTGAGCAGGAACACGCCGCCTCCGTCCGTGCCGCCCCAGATGGAGCCGTCGTCGTCTTCGTAGAGGGCCATGATGAACTCGTTGGGAAGTCCGTCAGAAAGCCGGTAGGTTCGTATCACCGTGCCCTCCTGGTCGATTATGCTGAGGCCGGATGTTGTTCCTATGTAGAGGTTGCCGTCGGAGGCTTCCATCGCGACGCGGGTTTTGTAGCTGAGCAGTCCTTCCTCTTTGCTCCAGCGTTCGACTGAGCATTCCAGATTGTCTGCATCGTAGCCCCCGGTTATCGTAAGGCGGAACTGTCCCTGCGGTCCGTAGGTGCTGATAAGCATCCTGCCCTCGCGGTCAAAGCCGACGTGCCTGATGCGGCAGTCCGCGCATGCCTCCGTAAGCTCGTTCTCATGGAATGTGTTGTCGCTGTAGCGGTAGCACAGGAGTCCGGTGTCCGTTCCCAGCCATGCGAGGGACCGCCTGGAGTCTTCGACTATGGCGTTGACCGTGCTTTCGGTCGCGACCGTGCGGAACTTGCTGAGCGTCAGCTTTTCCAGTCCGCCCCGGTCGGTGCAGATCCAGATGTTCCCTTCCTTGTCCTCGAAGACGCAGTTGACGTTGTTGTCGATCAGGCCCTGCTGGATGTCGTAGTAGCAGAGCTGTCCGTGGTGCATGATGACGAGGCCCCGGTCCATGGAGAACCAGATGTTGCCCGTGCTGTCCTGAAAGATGTCTCCGACTATCGTGCTTTCCGTTCCGCCGAAGGACAGGTCGTAAACCTGCTCATCCCCCTTGTCGTCCGACCTGACCGCGTAGTGCGGTGCGATGCCGTACCAGAAGGCTCCGGACTGTTCCTGCATGATGCTGCTGATGGCGGAGTCTTTCGGCAGGGACTGGAAGCCCTTGAAGCGCGAGAAGGAACCGGATGTCCAGATGTAGGTGCTGCCGGGGGTCAGGCTGGACAGCCAGACCCGGCCCGCCGTGTCGCAGTAGAGGCTCTGCACGAGGATGTTCTGTTCGCCGTAGCGGTCCAGCCCCTCGGGGCGGGCCACCTCACCGGACGGCGTGTAGTAGGCGACTCCGGAGGCCGTGCCTATCCAGATGTTGCCGGCCGAGTCTTCGGTGAAGGCCCGGATGGAATTGTTGGGGAGGCCGTTCGACATGTCCAGCTTGAGGATGGAGCCGTCTGTTCCCAGACGGTAGGCACCCTCGTCGTTGGAGCCAACCCAGAGGTTCCCGTCTGAGTCTTCGAAAACCTTGCGGGCAGAAACGAAGTCGTACTTCGGGTCGAGTGCCCTGTTCATCGTAAGAAAATCTATTCCGTCAAAGCGGACCAGGCCCGTATAGGTACCGAAGTACATGTAGCCGTTCCGTGCCTGGAGGATGTCGGTGATGTTGTTGCCGGGAAGCCCGTCGGACGCACTCCAGCCTCTGGTTACGTAGTCGCCAAGGAAGCTGACTGCGTTGGAGGTTACCTTGATTTCCTCGGCGGGCAGCGCGAGGCGGCAGGCGGCGGAAAGCATGGCCGCCACAAACAGAACTTTCCTTTTCATGTTTCTATTCTACCATAATATGCCCGTTGTGTCATTCAGAAAAAAGTCATGAATTTGCATAATTATTCATCCAGGCATTTACAAATAGATAAAAATACACTAATATAGAAACAGTTGCCGTTCAAACTCGCGGCAAAGGGGTATCAAAATGCAATACAATATTAAGAACGCTTACTGCAAGCGCGTTTGGGACGACATCAGCACGCGCTATGCCGATCAGGACCACTTCCTTCAGGCTGCCGGCCTCATCCTTGAGACCATCGGCCCGGTCGTGGACAAGATGCCTGACCTTGAGAAGTATGCGGTGCTCGAGCGCTTCGTAGAGCCGGAGCGGGTCATCATGTTCCGTGTTCCGTGGACCGACGACCAGGGCAAGAGCCACGTCAACCGCGGCTTCCGCGTACAGTTCAACAGCGCAATCGGACCCTACAAGGGCGGCCTGCGCTTCAGCCCCGAGGTGAACCTCGACGTCCTCAAGTTCCTTGGACTTGAGCAGACGCTCAAGAACTCCCTCACGACGCTCCCGATGGGAGGCGGCAAGGGAGGCTCTGACTTCGACGCGCACGGAAAGAGCGATGCCGAGGTCATGAGGTTCTGCCAGTCATTCATGACCGAACTGTACCGGCACATCGGACCCGATACCGACGTTCCCGCCGGTGACAAGGGCGTCGGCGGACGCGAGGTCGCTTTCATGTTCGGCCAGTACAAGCGGATCCGCGACGAGTATACGGGGGTCCTCACCGGCAAGGGCCTTTCCTTCGGCGGTTCTCTCGCCCGTACTGAGGCGACCGGCTACGGCCTCATCTACTTTGCCGAGTGCATGCTCAAGAAGATGGGCACGGACTTCAAGGGAAAGAAGTGCCTCATCTCCGGTGACGGAAACGTCGCCCAGTACGCCGCAGAGAAGATTATCCAGCTCGGCGGAACCCCGATAACGCTTTCCGATTCTTCCGGATACATCCTCGACGAAGAGGGAATTACGCAGGAGAAGCTTGAGTACGTCAAGGCCTTCCGCGCTGAGCACAAGAAGGTTGACGAGTACGTCAAGAAGTTCCCCAAGGCAAAGTTCTTCAAGGGCGAGAAGCCCTGGGGCGTCAAGGCCGACCTGGCCTTCCCCTGCGCTACCCAGGACGAGATTTACCTGGACGATGCCAAGAAGCTGGTCGCTAACGGAATCAAGCTGGTCGCCGAGGGAGCAAACATGCCCACCCGTGCCGAGGCTATCGAGTACTTCCAGCAGAACAAGGTTGTCTTTGCTCCCGGCAAGGCGAGCAACGCCGGCGGTGTTGCCGTTTCCGGCCTTGAGATGAGCCAGAACTCAGAGCGCCTCTCATGGTCCTTTGAGGAAGTTGACAGGAAGCTCAAGGACATCATGACGAACATCCACGACAACGCGTGGGAGACCGCCAAGAAGTACGCCACCGAGGGTGACTACGTTGCCGG
>CADBRC010000328.1 GCA_902796985.1 uncultured Spirochaetaceae bacterium | reverse complement strand
CCTCCGGCATGGCCGCCATCACGCTGCTTTTGGAGCTGTTTGAGCCGGGCGACCACATCATCGCGGAGTCCGACCTGTACGGCGGAACGATACGGCTCTTCGACAACGTGAACGCCAAGAACGGGATTGAGTTCACCCGGGTCAACTGCGCGACGACGGATCTGGAGCCGCTCATCACGCCTAAGACCAAGGCGGTTTACATCGAGACACCGACCAACCCGATGATGAACGTGTCGGACATCGCGAAGATCGCCGAAGTCGCAAAGAATCACAGGCTTATCCTCATCGTGGACAACACCTTCATGTCCCCCTATTTCCAGAACCCGCTCGCCCTTGGGGCCGATGTCGTGATTCACAGCGGCACCAAGTACCTGGCGGGGCACAACGACACCATCGCGGGCTTCATCGTGACGAGGCGGGCCGACATACAGGCCCGGCTCCGCTTCCTCATCAAGACGACCGGTTCCGGCCTGTCCCCCTTTGACTGCTGGCTGACCCTGCGCGGCATAAAGACGCTCGCCGTCCGTATGGAAAAGGCTCAGGAGAACGCGATAAAGATTGCCGGCTGGCTGAAGACGCAGAAGTCCGTCGTCAGGGTGATATACCCCGGACTTCCGGAGCATCCCGGATATGAAATCCAGAAGAAGCAGGCCCGTGGCTTTGGAGCGATGCTGACATTCCAGACGGACACGACGGAGAAAGCCCTGTCCGTGCTGAGCCGGGTGAAGCTGATAAAGTATGCGGAGAGCCTTGGCGGTGTGGAAACCCTCATCACCTATCCGACCACGCAGACCCATGCCGATGTGCCGGAGGAGATCCGCCTGCAGAACGGCATTACCCCCGCGACGCTCAGGCTTTCGGTCGGCATAGAGAGCGCGGACGATCTTATCAGTGATTTGGAGCAGGCCCTGAGCTAAGCAGAATTCAGGATTTTGGATCCGCCGGGCCGCCTTTCCGCAAGGAGCATGCGGGGGGCGGCCCGCATCATATCCGCAGCAGCTCGTCGCAGGATTGCAGTAGCTGCTCGTCGTGGCTGACCACGACGATGCTTTTTCCCTTGTCGGCCAGGCTCCGGAACAAGCCCATCACGCTGTCCGCCTGCTCCCGCTCGAGCGAGGCGGTCGGCTCGTCCGCGAGCAGTACCGGAGGGTCGTTCATCAGTGCCCGCGCTATGAGGACGCGGTGGTTCTCTCCTCCTGAAAGCTCCGCCGGATAGCATGACGCGAGATGCCCGATTCCTAGCTCCGAAAGCAGGCTTTCCGCCCGACTCACGCTCTCTTCATGCGCCGCCTTCCTTCCGATGTATGCGGGGAGGCGGACGTTGTCCAGCACGGTCAGGTTCTCCAGGAAGCTCTGCTCCTGGGAGACAAAGCCTATCATCCTGTTCCTGAACGCGGCTCCCTGCCTGTCGTCCATGGAGCAGATGTCCCTGCCCCCGATGAGCACCCGGCCTTCGTCGGGTTTCTGCAGGCCCGCCACGATTGACAGGAAGGTGCTCTTGCCCGCTCCGGACTTGCCTGCAATGCCCAGGCAGCATCCTTCCGGAACCCGGCATGAGAAATCCTGCAGCACCTGGATTTTTCCCCTCGGCGAGGAGAACGATTTGGATATTCCTTCTACGACAATCATATTCGGCTCCTACCTGGCCTCTATATATATTTCCAGCCGTGAGATGCGGACGGCCGTGTGCAGCGCGCTCAGCACGCATGCCCCCGTCAGGATCAGGAGCACCGCGGCGGCGAAGACTGCCAGCTGCCAGACCGTCGGCACGCAGAAGGGCATGTCGAGTTTTTCTGCGATGAGGAAACTGAAGGGCAGCAGGGCCAGTGCGGAAAGGAAAACCCCGCAGGCAGCCCCCACGGCCCCGATGATGGCGGCCTCGTTCAGGATGACGGAGCTGAGCCCGCTGCGGCTTGCCCCGAGCACCCGCAGTATGGAGAACTCGCGCCTGCGTTCGTACATCGTCAGCGAGAATGTCAGTGCGAGCGCGATTACCGTCAGAAGCAGGAAGAGGGCGGCCAGCGTCCAGAGGAAGAAGACGACCGAGTTCATCTTGTCTGCAAAGGTCCGCAGGAATGTGCCCTGCTGGATGACCTGCACGCCGCTTACCGCCTGCCAGATCCGCAGGGCCGCCGTGTCGGCCTTGACCCCGTCTTCCAGGCGGACGTAGATTGCGCTGGTCTTTGTCGCCGCATCCCCGTCGGACAAAAAGCTGAAGCCCTTCTCCTTTGCGTCCTCGAATATCTCCGCTATGCCGGCAAGGTCGGTGAAGACGGAGTTGTCCATGCCGGTTCCGCTTTTGGCAAGCTTGGCCCCGACGGCATGTTTTTTTGCGAAGAAGGAGATGCAGCCGTCCTTGACGTTGACGTTGCTTCCCGCAAAGAACGCCCTGCCGTCCGTGGCGTACTGCCGCACCCAGGGCTTTATGAGGAAGTCGCTCTCCGGGTCAAAGCCGATTATCTGCACGGGAAAGTCACAGCAGCTCTCGCTCAGGCTCGTCAGGTAGAACTGGCCTGTCACCTCGCGAACTCCGTCCATGGCGCGGATCGTGTCCTCTACCGACTTGTCCATGTAAAAGTAGCTCGGCTTGCCGGACAGGAGAACCCCTTCCTGGTTCTGCCCGTAGCCTTCCGGGACGACCATCAGGTCTGCCCCGATCCTGTCCTGCATGCCGGCTATCCCTTTACGGAGGCTCGCCGACAGGTGGAAGCCTGCAAAGAGGACTGCGGCGGATACGGCGACCAGGCTGGTCAGGGCGAATGTGCGGGAAGGTTTGCGGCAGATGTTCCTGACCGCAAGCACACGGAGGGACAAGACTGTGTCCATAGGCTCCCCTAGTTCCTGCTTCTCAGGCTGAGTACGGTATCGACTGCAGAGACCGTCAGCAGCAGGACTCCCAGGACGATGAGCGTCGGCTGGGTGACGGAATGGCAGTGCATGGACGGCATTCCGCATACCCCTATGAGCAGGGTTGGGAAGAGGATGACCCCTACGGCATGAACCAGGATGCCCGCGTCCAGCCCCAGCCGGAACTGCCTGGACGTGCCGCAGAAGCGCAGCAGGGCAAGGATGGCACTGGAGATGCCCAGAAACAGCTCGGCCCGGGCCGTCCAGTGGCACTTCATCACTTTCTCGCTGACATCGCAAACCTTCGCGAAGCTGTAGGGAGCGGCGGCAACGAGCACGGCAAGCAGCAGCAGTGTAATGGAAAAAACAAGATTCTTTTTCATGATTCCTCACTTTGCACTTTAATACCT